>CAXTUO010000383.1:0-4515 GCA_964247175.1 uncultured Acetobacteraceae bacterium
GTCGGCCTTGAGCTGCTGCGTGGTGGGAGGCATGGACACCTTTCGTCGCTGCAAGCGCAGCACCTTGTTTGCGAGAGCCAAGGTATGGCGTCCACAGCGCCAGCCGCTACCGCCAAACACCAAGCGTTGATCCATGCGAAGGGGCATTGCGGCTTTGGCGGCCAGGCGCATTGCCCCGGAACTGTCTAAGGCTGGGGAACAGGCGGCGCCTCAGGTCAGGGCCGCGGTGCTGGACGGACGCTTCCGCCAGCAAGCGATGCAGCTCGCGGGGTAACGGCCCCGGTTCGAGCCGCCGGGCGACGGCATGGGTGCGGCTGCGCACGCTCTCTTGTCTTGCAGGCGATATCGGCAACAAGGTGCCGAGAACGCGCGCCGCGTCCTCGCCTACAGCCTGGCCAGAAGCATCCTGGTCTCGGCAAGCATGAGGCCGATCTCCGCAAGCGTGCTGGCCATTCCCGGCCGGTTGAACGCCAGCAGCTCCGTCGTCGTCGCCTCGCCCGCGCTGGTCCTTGCTTCCAGCCGCACCGTCCACTGCATCACGCCTGCCGCCCTCGTGGCCAGCCATCAGCCAGGCTAATCAACCCGAAGCCGGCAAGCAGGATGCGCCGGGTATTTGACATTTCTACCTTTACCTTCCACCCGTCCTGCGGCAACCAGGCAAAAAACGCCAACACACCCCCGCCTCCATCGGGTGAGGCGTACGGGAGGGAGACCATCGTGAGCTTTGCGATCACCCTGGCTGCGCTGTGCTTTTTGATGTTCGTCGCTTATCGCGGCTTCAGCGTCATCTTGTTCGCGCCGGTCGCCGCGTTGTTGGCTGTGCTGTTGACTGACCCGGCTGCTGTGCTGCCGGTCTACAGCGGCCTGTTCATGGACAAGATGGTCGTGTTCGTGAAGCTGTATTTCCCGGTGTTCATGCTCGGCGCCATCTTCGGCAAGGTCATCGAACTGTCCGGCTTTTCCCAATCCATCGTCTCGGCCGTCATCCGCCTGGTCGGGCGCCAGCGCGCGGTGCTGTCCATCGTGCTGGTGTGCAACATCCTGACCTATGGCGGCGTGTCGCTGTTCGTCGTGGTGTTCGCCGTTTACCCCTTTGCCGCCGAGGTGTTCCGCCAGGGCAACCTGCCGAAGCGGTTGATCCCCGGCACGATCGCGCTTGGCGCATTCAGCTACACCATGGACAGCCTGCCCGGCACGCCGCAGATCCAGAACATCATTCCGGCCTCGTTTTTTGGCACCAACGCTTATGCCGCGCCGTGGCTCGGCATCATCGGCGCGGTGTTCATCTTCATCTTCGGCATGGTGTATCTCAGTTGGCGGATGCGCCAGGCGGCAGCAGCGGGCGAGGGCTACGGCATCGGACACACCAACGAGCCCGAACCGGTGGAGGCAGCCGCGCTCGCCAACCCAGTGATTGCCATCCTGCCATTGGTGATCGTCGGCGTGCTGAACAAGCTGCTCACGGTAGCAATGCCGCAAGTGTATGGCGCCAGCAATGAAACCGTGCTCGTCGGGCTCGATCACCCGATCGTCACTGCGGTGCCGGCGGTTGCAGCGATCTGGGCGCTTGAGCTGGCCCTGCTCGTGGGCATTCTCTCGGTTGTTGTGTTGGCTTGGCGTCTGGTCAGCCGGCGCTTTGCCGATGGCACCCGCGTGGCCATCGGCGGCGCGTTGCTGGCGTCGATGAACACTGCGTCGGAGTACGGCTTCGGCGCTGTGATCGCCGCTTTGCCGGGTTTCCTGGTCATCAAGGACGCTTTGGCCGCTATTCCCAATCCGTTGGTGAACGAAGCCATCAGCGTCACCGCCCTTGCGGGCATCACCGGCTCGGCTTCGGGAGGCATGAGCATCGCCTTGGCCGCGTTGTCGGGGCAGTTCATCGCGGCGGCCAAGGCGACCGGCATCCCCATGGAGGTGCTGCACCGTATCGCCTCGATGGCCAGTGGCGGCATGGACACGTTGCCGCATAACGGCGCGGTGATCACTCTGCTCGCGGTGACGGGTCTGACCCATCGGCAGTCCTACAAGGACATTTTTGCGATCACCTGCCTCAAAACGGCCGCCGTGTTCGTGGTCATCGCGACCTATTATCTCACCGGCATCGTTTGATCGGCGAGCTTGCATACTTCCCCGGCCGAGGTGGCGAGCACGCAAACGTCGGCTTACGTCATGGCACGGTAAGGGACTCCAAAAATGCGCGACAAGATCACGACCGCCGCGGAGGCCATCGCCGTCATTCAGGACGGTGATGCCATTTGCACCTCGGGTTTCGTCGGCATCGGCGTGCCGGACGAGTTGCTGCTGGCTTTGGAAAAGCGTTTCGTCGAGACAAGCGAGCCGCGCGGTCTCACGCTTCTGTTCGCGGCCGGGCAGGGGGATGGAAAAGATCGCGGGCTGAATGCGCTCGGACATGACGGGTTGCTGAAGCGCGCCGTCGGCGGGCATTGGGGCCTCATCCCGAAGATCGGTCGGTTGGCGCTGGACGGCAAGATCGAAGCCTACAATCTGCCGCAGGGCGTGATCTCCCACCTGTATCGAGACATCGCGGCAGGCAAGCCCGGCACCCTGTCGCGAGTCGGCATCGGCACCTTTGTCGATCCCCGGTTCGAGGGCGGCAAGATCAATGCTGCGACGTCCGAGGATCTGGTGGAGTTGCTGGAGCTGCACGGGCAGGAATGGCTGTTCTACCGGGCTTTCCCCCTCAACATCGCCTTTCTGCGCGGCACCACCGCGGACGCGAACGGCAACGTGACGGCAGAACGCGAGGCGCTGGACCTCGACAACCTGTCCATGGCCATGGCCGTGAAGAACTCCGGTGGCATCGTGATCGTGCAGGTGGAGCGCATCGCGCGGGCGGGGTCGCTGCATCCACGGCATGTGCTGATCCCCGGTGCATTGGTGGATTGCGTGGTGGTCGCGCGGCCGGAGAACCACCATCAGACCTACGGCACCGTGTATAACTCCGCCTACAGCGCCGAGATCAGCATCCCGCTGGACAGCGTGAAACCGATGCCGCTCGACGAGCGCAAGATCATCGCCCGCCGCTGCGCCATGGAACTGCGGGCGGGCGCCATCGCCAACTTGGGAATTGGCATGCCCGAGGGCGTGGCGTCCGTGGCGGCAGAGGAGCGGATCGACGAGTTCATCACGATGACCGCAGAACCCGGCGTGATCGGGGGCGTGCCAGTCTCGGGCCTCGATTTCGGTGCGGCGGTGAACACGCAGGCGATCATCCACCAGAACCAGCAGTTCGACTTCTATGATGGTGGCGGCCTCGACATTGCGGTGCTGGGCATGGCGGAGGCGGACGCGGAGGGCAACGTAAACGTGAGCCGCTTCGGCTCGCGGCTGGCGGGCGCGGGCGGCTTCATCAACATCAGCCAGAACGCGCGCAAGGTGGTGTTCGCCGGCACGTTCACCGCCGGTGGACTGGAGCTTGCTGTCCAGGGTGGTTCGCTCCGCATCCTGCATGAAGGCCGGGCGCAGAAGTTCGGCAAGGCGGTCCAGCAGATCACGTTCAGCGGCAAGGTTGCGGCGGCGGCCCGCAAACCGGTGCTGTATGTGACGGAGCGCTGCGTGTTCCGCCTGACAGCCGCCGGGCTGGAGCTGACGGAGGTCGCGCCCGGCATCGATGTCGAGCGCGACATCCTGGCGCACATGCGCTTTCGGCCGATGGTTGGCAACGTCCGCCCGATGGACCCACGCATCTTCCAGTCCGAGCCGATGGACCTGAAGGGCATGATGCTCAACCTCGACCTCAGCAACCGCTTGGCCTACGACGCGGACCGCAACACCTTGTTCCTGAATTTCGAGGGCGTGCACATCCGCCAAGCCTCAGACATTGAGGCGATCAAGGCCATGGTGATCGAGCGGTGCGAGGAGATTGGGCGTCGGGTGGCGGTGGTCGTGAACTACGACGCGTTCCAGTTGGATCAGGACCTCGCGGGCGCCTACGCCGACATGGTGCGGAGCCTTGAGGAGCAGTACTACACCCGAGTGTCCCGCTACACGACAAGCGCGTTCATGCGGGTGAAGCTGGGCCAGACGCTGACCCGCACGGTGCGCCCGCATATCTTCGAGAGCCGGTCCGACGCGCAGGCCTTCCATGACACTGTCGCGGGCGGCTAGCTCACGGCAATGAAACCCGAGATGCGGGGCAAGATGCCATTTTGCCACCGCCGGCCATTCCGGATGCGGCTCTCTGATCGCGGGGGAAACGCAAGCGTTTCTCCAACGTGCCCGATGGTCCTGCCAGCTTTGTGGTTCTCTTCGCGGTCTGTCAGCCCGGTGCGGTGCGCACTCGGCCCGCCAACCCGCGATCCTTCGTGCAACATGCTGGCCGACGCCGCTTGCGACATGGATACCCGGGAATAAGGGCTAGCGCGTGTTGGGCGGCAGGACGCCAAACCGGGATGCCGCCGAATATGTCAAAGCCAAACTGGTGCTTGCCAACCCAGCACCGTAACCGGGGCAGATTCACGGGCAATCAGGCCGTGGTCGCGGCCTGACGGATGA
>CAXTUO010000384.1:0-4508 GCA_964247175.1 uncultured Acetobacteraceae bacterium
TCCGGCCCGATCACCCGGGCGCCCATGGTGATCACCTGGGCGTCGTTGCTTTTGCGCGCCCGTTCCGCCGAATAGGTGTCATGGCACTGCGCCGCCCGGATGCCCGGCACCTTGTTGGCGCTGATCGCCATGCCAATGCCGGTGCCGCACAGCAGCACGGCACGGTCGTTGCGTCCCTCGGCAATGGATTGGGCGGCGGCGAAGGCGATGTCCGGATACAGCACCGGCTTGGTGTCAAACGTCCCGAAATCCTCAACCGCGTGCCCGCCCTCCTGCAGCACGCGCTTGAGGAGTTCCTTCAAGTCGAACGCCGCCTCATCGCAGCCGATTGCGATTGCCATGACCATCCCTTTCCCATTGCCGCGGCATGCCCGCCAAGGCGGCGCACAACCGTCTTCCTACGGCAAGTGTGCAAGCAAGACCCGATAGTGGCCTTGGCCGGAATGGGGTGCAAGACGGATGGAGACGGGCGGGGGGCCGCGATGAACACCCGGCCGCTTGCTTGACAGGGTTTCAGCCGCCGAGGCACGCTTGGGTGCAAGCCCGCCGCGGAGCGAGTGATGCAACAGGCTGGGAGGACGAGGTGGGCGCCGAGATCTTGCCATGGAGCACGCCTGGTCGCCTGCCGCGCTGCCGGCCGGGACCTGCTTGCCCGCTTGTCCGGGGCGCCCGCGCATGAACCGCGTGATCAACGATCCCGATCAGGTCGTGGAGGACAGCCTGAAGGGCTACCTCGCAGCACACCCGGACCTTTTGGCCGCCACCGAGCATCCGCGCGTGCTGCGCCGCGCCGGGCCGACCTCCTCCGGCCGGGTGGGGGTGGTGACGGGTGGCGGCTCCGGGCATGAGCCGGCGTTCCTCGGCTATGTCGGGCCGGGCCTGCTGGACGCGGTGGCCATCGGCGAGGTGTTCGCGTCGCCCACCGCCAAGAGCTTTGACGCCGCGTTCCAGGCGGCCGATGGCGGGCAGGGCGTCGCTTGCCTGTATGGCAACTACGCCGGCGACAACATGAACGTGAAAATGGCGGCCCGCCTCGCGGCCAGAGCCGGCGTCGAGGTCAAGACAGTGGTCGCCAACGACGACGTGGCTTCCGCCGGGCCGGACGAGCGCGACAAGCGGCGCGGCGTCGCAGGCGAGATCCTGATGTGGAAGGCCGGGGGCGCGCGGGCGGCGGAGGGCGGCACGCTCGACGAGGTGATCGCCGCGGCGCAAAAGGCGATCGACCAGACCCGCTCCCTCGGCATCGGCCTGTCCGCCTGCACCATCCCCGCCGCGGGCAAGCCGAACTTCGCCATCGAGGACGGCACCATGGAGGTCGGCATCGGCCACCACGGCGAACCCGGCATCGCCGTGATGCCCATCAAGCCCGCCGCCGAGATGGCCGGGCTCATGGTCGAGCGCATCGTCGAGGACCTGCCGTTCAACCGCGGCGACGACGTGGCCGTGCTGGTGTCCGGCCTTGGTGCCACGCCGGTGATGGAGCTGTACATCTTGTACGCCCACGTGGACGAGATGCTGCGCGCACGCGGCATCACCCCGCGGCACCGTTTCGTCGGCAACTACTTCACGTCGCTGGAGATGAACGGCGTGTCGGTCACGGCAATGCGGCTTGATGCGGAGCTGGACCGGCTGTTGGCGCACCCGGCCCGCTCGGTCGGCCTGACCGTGCTGGGGAGCTAAGCCGTGGAGCGGGTTAGTCAGCGCGCAGCAGGTTTCATCGTGCTCGACATGGTCGCTGCCATCGTGCGCGAGCAGGGGTTCCTCAGCGAGATCGACGGCAAGATCGGCGACGGCGACCACGGCATCAACATGAGCAAGGGCTTCCGCCTCGCCGGCGAGCGGCTGTCCGGTCGCGAGTTCGGGCTGGCGCAGGGGTTCGCGACGCTTGGCGACACGCTGCTGGGCGACATCGGCGGGTCCATGGGGCCGCTGTACGGCACGTTCTTCACGGCAATGGCGGACGCGCTGGACGGAGCGGAGCGGATCGACGCCGCGCGCTTCGCCGCCACCCTGCGGGCCGGTGTCGAGACGGTTGCGGACCTCGGCGGCGCCAAGCCCGGCGACAAGACGCTGATGGACGTGCTCGTCCCGGCGCAGGCCGCGTTCGATGCGGCCTTGGGGCGGGGCGAGGGGTTCGCCGCGTCTCTCCTCGCCATGAAGGAAGCGGCGGCGGCCGGGCTGGAAAGCACCCGCGACATGGTGGCCCGGATCGGCCGGGCCAGCCGGCTCGGCGAACGCTCGCGCGGCACGCTCGATGCCGGGGCCGCGTCCTGCAACCTGCTGCTCGCGGCCTTGGCGGACGGGCTGCTGCGCGAGCTGCATAACGATGGCTGAACTGTTCCTGGGCTTTGCCCGGGAAGACATGCATTTGTTCGATGCAGGAACCGGCCACGCGCCCATGCACGGCGCCCCGGCGTGAAAGAGGGGACCATGCAGCCTATTCCGCTCAATCGAACCAACCTGACCCAGCTCCGGGCGCCGGTTGCCGTGCCCGGCTTCGACCCGGCCCGCGTCGCGCCGGGCATCGTGCACCTGGGACTGGGCAACTTCCACCGGGCGCACATGGCGCGCTACGTCCATAACCTGATGGAAAGGCGCCCGGACGCGCTTCAATGGGGTATCATCGGCGCCGGCTTGATGCCGGGCGACCGGCGCATGCAGGAAAGCCTGGCGCCGCAGGACAACCTGTACACCCTGGTGGAGCGGAGCTTCACGGAGGAAACGGTCACGGTGGTCGGCTCGCTCGCCGCCGTGGTGTTTGCGGGCGAAAGCAGCGCGGCCCTGCTGGACATGATGGACCGGCCTGAGATCCGCATCGTCAGCCTGACGGTGACGGAGAACGGCTACTGCCTAAACCGCGCCACCAAGCAACTCGACCCCGAGCACCCGTTGATCCGCGCGGACCTCCAACATCCCGGGCGTCCGTCCAGCGCAATCGGCATCGTGGTGGAAGCATACCGCCGGCGCAGGGACGGCGGCGTGCCCCCGTTCACCGCGATGACCTGCGACAACATCCAGCACAACGGCGACGTGCTGCGGGCCGCGGTGCTGGCGCTGGCCGGGCTGCGCGACCCGGCGCTCGCGGCCTGGATCGCCGAGCATGGCAGCTTCCCCAACACGATGGTGGACCGCATCACCCCGGTGACGGCGGCGGCGGACACCGCGGCGCTGGCCGAGCGCCACGGCATCACGGATGCCTGGCCGGTGTTCGCCGAAACCTTCACGCAATGGGTGATCGAGGACCGCTTCCCCGCGGGACGGCCGCCCTGGGAAGAGGTGGGCGCGCAGTTCGTGGCCGATGTGGCGCCCTACGAGTTCATGAAGCTTCGGCTGCTGAACGCAAGCCACCTTGCGGTGTCCGGCACGGGCCGGCTCGCGGGCTACGTCACCATCGACGAGTCGATGGCCGACCCGCTGATTACCCGATACATGCGAGCGCTGATGGACCGGGAAACCGGGCCGACGCTGCCGCCGGTGCCGGGGATCGACCTCGACGGCTACAAGGCGACACTGATCGAGCGGTTCGCCAACCCGGCAATCAAGGACACGGTGGAGCGGGTGAACACCGACGCGCCGCTCAACGTCCTGGTGGACCCGATCCGCGACCGGCTGCGCGCGGGGGAGGGGGTCGAACTGCTGGCGCTGGCGCTGGCCGCCTGGCTGCGCCGGGTGCGCGGGGAGGACGAGCAAGGGCAGCCCATCGACGTGCGCCACCCGCTCGCGCCGCTGCTGCGGGAAAAGGCGGCGGAAGGCGGGCCGGACCCGCGTCCGCTGCTCGGCATCACCCAGTTGTTTGGCGAAACCGGCACCGATGCACGGCTGATCGAGCCGGTCGGGCGCTGGCTCGCGTCGCTCTACGAGCGGGGCAGCCGGGAAACGCTGGCGGAGGCATCGCGCCGCCTCAATTTCTGAGGGGCCGCCGCGTTTTGCCCCATGAGTGTTGACGCCGCTGCTGGAAAGTGGAACCGTCCGCTCAAGGCTGCCCGCAAGACAGGCGCCATGCAATTCGATACTGGGAGACGTACTATCGCTTATCACATCAAGGGCGGCCTACGGGCCGCTGTCGCCACTGGCGCTTTGCTGTCCGTGGGCTTCGCCGCCGGTACGGCGCGCGCCGACTCCACCATCACCATCGCCACCGTGAACAACGGCGACATGGTGGTGATGCAGAAGCTGTCCTCGCAGTTCGAGCAGCAGCACCCCGACATCCACCTGCGCTGGGTGGTGCTGGAGGAGAACGTGCTGCGCCAGCGCGTCACGACCGACATCGCCACCAAGGCCGGGCAGTTCGACGTGATGACGGTCGGCAACTACGAGGTGCCGATCTGGGCCAAGCAGGGCTGGCTGGAGCCGATGGACAACCTTCCGGCGTCCTACGGCGTGGATGACCTGCTGAAGCCGGTGCGCGACGGCCTGACCTACAACGGCAAGCTGTACGGCCTGCCGTTCTATGCCGAAAGCGCCATGACCTACTACCGCAAGGACCTGTTCGAGAAGGCGGGCATCAC
>CAXTUO010000385.1:0-2282 GCA_964247175.1 uncultured Acetobacteraceae bacterium
AGCCTGGATGCCGCCCTGGCCAAGAAGCAGCAGGACGAGGCGAACCTGGCCAACGCCCGGCTGGACGTGGGCCGCTACGCCAAGCTGGCCGCCGGGCAGTACAGCAGCGGTCAGCAGGTGGACACCGCGCGCGCCCAGGCGGCGCAGTGGGAGGCGCAGGTCCGTGGCGACCAGGCGCAGATAGACACGGCGCGGACCAACCTGGGCTACACCACCATCACGGCGCCCATTGATGGCCGCGTCGGCATCCGCCAGGTGGACGCCGGCAACCTCGTGCGCGCGGGCGACCTCAGCCCGCTGACCGTGCTGACGCAGTTGAAGCCGATCTCCGTCGTGTTCACCCTGCCGCAGCAGGCGCTGCCCATGGTGTCCGCGGCGATGGCGGACGGGATGCCGGAGGTGCTGGCCTTGCGCCAAGGCGGCGACACCGCCAACCCGCTGGACCGCGGCAAGCTCGCGGTGCTCGACAACCAGGTTGACCCGGCGACCGGCACCATCAAGCTCAAGGCGACCTTCCCCAACGACAAGCTGCTGCTGTGGCCCGGCGGCTTCGTGAACGTCCGTATGCTGTCCGAAACGCAGCGCGGCGTGGTCACGGTGCCGACCGCCGCCGTGCAGCGCGGGCCGCGCGGCGCCTTCGTGTTCGTGATCGCGCCCGGCAACGTGGCGCAGCGCCGCACGGTGACGGTGGGGCACGAGGACGACCAGGTGAGCGTGGTGGCGGACGGCCTGCGCTCCGGCGAGCAGGTCGTGGTCGATGGCGCGCAGCGGCTGACGGACGGCGGCAAGGTCGCGCTGGCCGGCCCGGACGGCAACGCCCCGGACGCCGTGCCCAAGGAGCGGGGCGGCCCGGGCACCGCGCAGCGGCGCGGCCGGTCGAGCACCTGAGCCATGAGCATCTCCGCCCCCTTCATCGCCCGTCCGGTCGCGACCTGCCTGCTGGCGGTGGCCGTGCTGCTGGGGGGCGTGCTGGGCTACCGGACGCTGCCGGTGGCGGCGCTGCCCACGGTGGATTTCCCGACCATCCAGGTGACGACGCAGCTGCCGGGCGCCGGGCCGGACACGGTGGCGACGCTGATCACCGCGTCGCTGGAGCGGCAGTTCGGGCAGATCACCGGGCTATCCACCATGACCAGCACCAGCAGCGAGGGCACCAGCCAGATCACCCTGCAGTTCAACCTGAGCCGCAAGCTGGACAGCGCGGCGCAGGACGTGCAGGCGGCGATCAACGCGGCGGCCGGCACGCTGCCGGTGAACCTGCCTTATCCGCCGATCTACGCCAAGGTGAACCCGGCCGACGCGCCGATCCTGTCGCTGGCGCTCACCTCCGACAGCATCCCCATTGACCGGATCAGCGACGCCGCCGACACGCTGTTGCAGCCGAAGCTCAGCCAGATCGACGGGGTGGGCAAGGTCACGGTGCAGGGCGGGCTGCGCCCGGCGGTGCGGGTGCGGGTCGATCCGGCGCGGGTCGCGGCGTACGGCCTGGCGATGGAGGACGTGCGGAACGCGGTCGCCTCCGCCAACGTGAACGGCGCCAAGGGCGGGTTCGACGGGCCGCGCCAGGCCTTTGCGCTCGGCGCCAATGACCAGCTCGTGACGCCGGCCGCCTACAAGGACCTGGTGATCGCCTACAAGAACCGCTCCCCGGTCCGGCTGTCCGACGTGGGCACGGTGATCGGCGGCGTGGAGAACGACCGGGTGGCCGGCTGGTTCAACGGCAACCCCGCCGTCGTGCTGGACATCCAGCGGCAGCCCGGCGCCAACATCGTCTCCACCGTGGCAGCGATCAAGGCCGCGCTGCCGGGCTTGCAGCGCGCCATCCCGGCGGCGGTCGCGATGGCCGTCGTGGTGGACCGGACGGAAACGATCCGCGCTTCCGTGGACGACGTGCAGTTCACCCTGATGCTGTCCATCGGCCTCGTGGTGTTCGTGATCTTCCTGTTCCTGCGCAGCGCCCGGGCGACGCTGATCCCGGCCATCGCGCTGCCCTTGTCGCTGATCGGCACCTTCGGGGTGATGGCGCTGTGCGGCTACAGCCTCGACAACCTGTCGCTCATGGCGCTGACCGTCGCGACCGGGTTCGTGGTGGACGACGCCATCGTGATGATCGAGAACGTGGTGCGCTTCATCGAGGACGGGGTGCCGCCGCTGGAAGCCGCCTACCGCGGCGCCGCGCAGATCGGCTTCACCATCGTGTCGCTCACCATAAGCCTGGTCGCGGTGTTCATCCCGCTGCTGTTCATGACCGGCGTGGTGGGCCGGCTGTTCAACGAGTTCGC
>CAXTUO010000385.1:2382-3926 GCA_964247175.1 uncultured Acetobacteraceae bacterium
TGACGCCCAAGGGCTTCCTGCCGCAGCAGGACACCGGCGTGATCGTCGCGGTGACGGAAGCCTCGCAAAGCGCTTCCGTGCCGCGCATGTCGGGCTTGCAGACGCAGCTTGCGGAGATCGCGCGGCGCGACCCGGCGGTGGCCGGCGTGGTGTCGTTCGTCGGCGCCGGCACCATCAACGCCACGCCCAACACCGGGCGGCTGACCATTGCGCTCAAGCCGCGGCGGGAACGCGACCCGGCGCCCGCGGTGATCGCGCGGCTGCAGGCGGCGATGGGCGGCGTGCCGGGCATGTCGGTGTTCATGCAGGCGGTGCAGGACATCCAGATCGGCACCCGCATCAGCCGCACCCAGTTCCAGTACACCCTGATCGACACGGACGCGGACGAGCTTGCCACCTGGGCGCCGCGGCTGCTGGGCCGGCTGCGCACCATGCCGGACTTGCAAGATGTCGCCAGCGACCAGCAGACGGACGGCTTCGCCACCCGCATCCAGGTGGACCGCGACGCCGCCATGCGCCTGGGCGTCACCATGCAGGAGGTGCAGGACACGCTGTACGACGCCTTCGGGCAGCGGCAGATCAGCACGATCTTCAGCCAGGCCAACCAGTACCGCGTGGTGCTGGAAGCTGACCCGGATTGGCAGGCCGACCCGCACTCCCTCGACCGGCTGCGGGTGCCGGGGCTGAACGGGGCGCAGGTGCCGCTGTCCGCCATCGCCAGCATCACCCGGGGCACCGCGCCGCTCGCGGTCACGCACCAGAGCCAGTTCCCCTCCATCACCCTCAGCTTCAACCTGGCGCCGGGATCGAGCCTCAGCCATGCCGTCGCCGCGGTGGCGCAGGCGGAGCGGGAGATGGGCCTGCCCTCCACCATCGTCGGCAGCTATTCCGGCGACGCGGCGGAGTTCCAGGCGAGCCTCGCGAGCGAGCCGTGGCTGATTCTGGCCGCGGTGGTGGTGATCTACATCGTGCTCGGCGTGCTCTACGAAAGCACGATCCATCCGGTGACGATCCTGTCCACCCTGCCCTCGGCCGGCATCGGCGCGCTGCTGGCGCTGTGGTTCGCCGGGCAGGACCTGTCGCTGGTGGCGCTGGTGGGCATCGTGCTGCTCATGGGCATCGTGAAGAAGAACGCGATCATGATGATCGACTTCGCGCTGGAAGCGGAGCGCGAGGGCGGGCTGTCGCCCTTGGCCGCGATCACGGAGGCCTGCCTGCTGCGCTTCCGCCCGATCATGATGACCACCGCGGCGGCGCTGCTGGGTGCGCTGCCCTTGGTGCTTGAGCACGGCACCGGGTCGGAGCTGCGCTATCCCTTGGGCCTGACCATCGTGGGCGGGCTGCTGCTGAGCCAGGTGCTGACGCTCTACACCACGCCGGTCATCTACCTGGCCTTCGAGCGCCTGCGCCTGCGTTTCACGGCCGCGCCGCGCCTGGCGGCGGCAGAGTGAGCGGCCTCCTCCTGCTCCCTTTCCCTCCGGGAGAGGGTCGGGGTGAGGGAAAGGCCGCATGTGCAACGGCTGCCGTTTTGGGGGCTGGCCGCT
>CAXTUO010000385.1:3936-4504 GCA_964247175.1 uncultured Acetobacteraceae bacterium
CGGCTGCGCTTCGCCCGGCACGCGCCGGCGCCCGCCGAATAAGCGGCCGGATGAACATCTCCGCCCCGTTCATCCGCCGCCCGGTCGCCACCTTCCTCCTGGCGTTCGGCCTGCTGCTGATCGGCGTCGCCGCCGTCCGCTTCCTGCCGGTCGCGCCGCTGCCCAGCGTCGATATCCCGACCATCGTGGTGTTCGCCGCGCGCCCCGGCGCCGACCCGGAAACCATGGCCGCCAGCATCGCCGCCCCCTTGGAGCGCCGCCTGGGCGAGATCCCGGGCGTCACCGAGATCACCAGCACCAGCAGCACCGGCAGCACGTCCATCGTCATCCAGTTCGACATCGACCGCCCCATCGAGGGCGCAGCCCACGACGTGCAGGCCGCGATCAACGCCGCCTACACCGACCTGCCCTCGGACCTGCCGACCCGGCCGTACTACCGCAAGTTCAACCCGGCCGAAGCGCCGATCCTCACCTTGTCCATGACCTCCGACGTGCTCAGCCCGGCGCAGGTGTTCGACGCCGCCGACACGATCCTGGCGCAGCGGCTGAGCCAGGTGGAGGGCGTGGC
>CAXTUO010000386.1:0-4488 GCA_964247175.1 uncultured Acetobacteraceae bacterium
GACCTGTGGGGCGCCCGGCTGGTCAAGGCCGAAGCGCAGCGCGCCAACTTCCGTGGCGCGCGCCTGGACGAGGCGCAACTGAACGGCGCCGACCTCGCCTCCGCGGACCTGACCGGGGCGTCCCTGCGCCGGGCCGATCTTTCGGGCGCGCGCCTGAGCGGGGCCGTCCTGCGCGACGCGGCGCTGGACGGGGCCAAGCTGGACGGGGCGGACCTGAGCGGTGCCATCCTGCCGCACGTTTCGCTGACCCGCTGCAGCCTGCGGCAGGTCCGGTTCGCTGGCGCCTGGCTGGAACGCACCCGCATGGAAGCCCACCAGCTCGGTGGCGCTGTCGGCGAGGAGGCGGCCGGGGACTTCGAGGCCGCGCGCGAGGGCTACATCGTGCTGGAACAGAACTTCCGCACGCTCGGCAGCGCGGACGACGCAAGCTGGGCGTTCCGCCGCCGGCGCCGGATGGGCAAGCGGCTCCATGCCCAGCGTGCCCGGGCGGCGCTCGGGCAGCGCGCGGTGGGGGCCGCGTGGCGGCCGGGCTTGCAGTGGCTGGCCGATGTCGCGTCGGAGTGGGTGTGCGACTACGGCGAAAGCGTCTTGCGCGTGCTGCGCGCCTTTCTCGTCGTGCTCATCGGGTTCGCCGCCGTGTATTGGGCGTCCGGCTGCCTCGAACCACGGGACGCGGTGCCGGGCGCCGCCCCGGCGGCGCGGTTCCCCGTGGTTGACTACCTCCTGTTCAGCCTCGACTCGATGACCACGGTCGGCACGTCCGAGGTCGGGCTCAAGCCGGGTGGCCAGCTTGGAGTGCTGCTGTCCAGCATTCAAACTGTGATGGGAACGGTCTTGCTCGGCCTGTTCGGGTTCGTGCTGGGCGCCAGGATGCGGAACTGACGTGCCGTGCCTGGAACCCGGCACGGCTGAACGGGGCAGGCCGGAGCGGTCCCGCCTGCCCCTTGCCGTTCAGCCTACCGTGAAATGGGCCGTGCCGTTGGCGTAAAGCGCGGCGCCCCCAACGCTTTTGCCGTCCAGGTTGAGCGACTCAACATACAAGTTCCGGTCCGTCGATGGGGACCCGGCGTAGGCGTCGTTGAGGAAGCTGACCGCGACGTCATGCGGCCCCGCACCCCAATTGCCGGTGAAGCTGAAATCCTGCACGGCGCCGTTTGCGTGCAGGGCTGTCACGGTATCGGCGGCGTTCAGTTGCTTGCCGTCGATGCTGACCTGGAACTGGGCATCACCGTTCCAGTAATCTTCCGACATGCCGAGCTTCAGGGTATCGATCGACGCCGTTCCAGGGTCAGCGCTTGAAGCCGGCGCCGCGGCCGCTTGAGCCGACGCCTGCCCCGACGCCGCTCCATGGAAATCCGTCCCGCCTCCGTCCGGCGATGAGACCGGCTGCGCTGCAACGGCGGACTGGTTGACCGAGAACCCGCGGATGTAGTCGATCGCCAGTTGATGCGACTGGCCATCGGCAGGCCCGGCCCAATCCGCCGGGTAAGACGAACTGCCGACAGCCAGGTTGGCCTGGATGTACATGGGATGCGCCGACCATTCGGCAGGGACATTGCCCTGGGCGATCTGGTTGCCGTCAAAGTACTCCGTGACCGTCTTTCCATCCGCGGACCACAGGGTTCCGTACGTATGGTAAGAGTTGGTCAGGTCCACGCTCGTGTTGATGTAGTTGTTCAGGGCGTCCGGCGTGTTCGTGTGCGTCGCGTAGATGAAGGCGTTCGACTTGAGCCCCGATGATGTCGAGGAAACCTTTTCCAAGGTGTCCATCTCTTCGGGATAATGCAGGTCTTTTGGGATTGACCAGAATGCCGGCCACATTCCCGTGTCCTGTCCCCCGGGAAGCTGCATCCGGGCTTCGATGTAAGTTCCGGGCTGGAAAGCGAACGAATTATGTTCGCTGCCGATCCGGCCCGAGGCATAGATGCCCTGGCCGAGATCAGGCGCGGGCGAGGCTGTGATCGTCAGGACACCGCCTGCCTCCTTGAACGGGTCGTGAGCTGAGCCGACGTTCTGATACCGCTCTGATTCCCCGGAAACATGGTCTGAAGGAGAAAAGGGAAACTGGGTGCTCCATTTGGAGGTGTCCAGTTGGTTGCCACTGAATTCATCGTCGAAGGACAGTTTATAGCCAGTTAGATCGACCAATTGCATTCTCTTTTTAAAATATAAAAATTGTGCCAGTATTGGCTTTGTTGTGGCTGCGCTCATAGCCGAATGCAGTCATGTCTTGCTGAGACCGGAAAGCAGGCACAAATGGAAACTGACCGGACCTTTGGGCCGGATGGCTTGCCCGTCGTGCGTTTGGACAAGACCCGCTAAAAGAATTTATACCTATTTCGGGCTTGCAGGATATAACTGAAACCCTGTTCTGGCGGAATGCACCGCGGAATGAGCGCCTCGGTCAGGCATGACGTCATGCCATCACGGTATCGTCAGAACACGTTAGTATTCGTCTGCCTTGCTTAGCTGAGTTCGATTTCGACTAGGTGAGAACCTTCAATAACCGTGCAACTCTACAATCACTCAATCGCGTCGCAACCATAATCACGGGTTGCCTGCCATTGATGCCGTGAATCGGACATTTGCGGCGCCGATCATCCAGGCAATTGGGACACTAGTCCGGTCGGCTCAAATTATTGACAAGCAGCAGCCGCCTGCGGCGTTGTTGTGTGAGCTTCGCAGCCGGACATCCTCCATGTCGTTCCATGATGTCCCGACTCCCCGGGACCAAACGCCTGGACCGAAGCCGGGAGGGTGACAAACGGCGCCGGGGCGGCGACACTGATGGGAACGACGACCCCAGGAGGCTTCCATGGAGATGCGCAACCTCGGCCGGTCCGGCCTGCGGGTTTCGGCAATCGGCCTCGGCTGCAACAACTTCGGCGGGCGCATCGGCCTCGAAGCAACGCGCACGGTCATCCATAAGGCGCTCGATGCCGGCATCACGCTGTTCGACACCGCGGACGTTTACGGCGAGCGCGGAGGATCGGAAACCTGCATGGGGCAGGTGCTCGGCGATGCGCGCAAGCGGATCGTGCTGGCGACCAAGTTCGGCATGCCTATGGACGACACGGGGGAGAACGAAGGCGCCTCGCGCCGCACCATATTCGCCGCCGTCGAGGCGAGCCTGCGGCGCCTCAGGACCGACTGGATCGACCTGTACCAGCTGCACCGCCCCGATCCGCGCACGCCCATCGAGGAAACGCTGCGTACGCTCGACGACCTCGCGCGCGCGGGCAAGATCCGCTACTACGGCTGCTCCAACCTGCCGGCGTGGCAGGTGGTCGAAGCGCAATGGACCGCGAGGACGCTGAACCTTTCCGGCTTCGTGTCCTGCCAGGACGAGTATTCGCTGCTTGCGCGCGAGGCCGAGCGTGACCTGCTGCCCGCGATGCGCGCCTACGGGCTTGGCCTTTTGCCGTATTTCCCGCTTGCCAGCGGGCTGCTCACCGGCAAGTACCGGCGCAACATGCCGCTGCCCGAGGACGCGCGGCTGACCAAGACCCAGCGGCTCGCCGACCGCTACCTCACCGAGAAGAACTGGGCGATGTCGGAAAAGCTGATCGACTTTGCCGAAGCGCGCGGGCGCACGCCGGGGGAGCTCGCGTTCAGCTGGCTGCTCGCCCAGGCGCCCGTCGCGAGCGTGATCGCGGGGGCGACCAAGCCGGAGCAGGTCGAGGAGAACGCCAAAGCCGGGGCGTGGAGGATGAGCGAGGAGGAGCTTGCTGAAATCGACGGGATCACGCTGAGCTAGGCGCGCATCAAGCGGCCCGGTCAGCCCGGTGTGTCCAGGCCGGCTCCGTCGAGGAAGCGCCGCAGCCAGTTGGCCGCCCGCCCGCCATCCTCCGGCTGCAGCAGGGACAGCAGCGCCGGGGCGGCGAGGGGGCCGTAAACGTCGCGCTTCGCCTCGATCAGGGCGGCGGAGAAGGCGGGGGTGAACTCCGGGTGGCCCTGCACCGACACCGTGTCGTCATCGTAGCCGATGGAGGCGAACGGCGTGAACTCGCTGGCGGCCAGCACCCGCGCGCCGGGCGGAAGCGTCACGACCTGGTCCTGGTGGAAGGCCGGGATCGCAAAGGCCAAAGGTTCCTCCATGCCGGGCGGCGGCTCGACGATCTCGTAGCGGTGCATGCCGAGCCCCCAGCCCTTGGGTGACTTCACGACCTCGCCGCCGAACGCCTTGGCCATCGCCTGATGACCGAAGCAGATGCCGACCAGCTTCGCCCGGCCCCGGGCCTTGCGCAGGAAGTCGAGCAGCGGCGGAATCCAAGGCAGGTCGTCGTACACGCCCGCCGGAGACCCGGTGACCACATAGGCCGAACACTCGGCGGGGTCGGCCGGGAGCGCGCCGGCCTGCACGTCGTAGCTGCGGTATGTGCGGTCGCGGCCGAGCATGGTGCGGACCATGTCGTCGTAGGTGCCCCATTGCGCGCGTAATGCCACAGGGGGTCGACCCGTCTCAAGAATGCCGATTGTCATGGCCGT
>CAXTUO010000387.1:0-4482 GCA_964247175.1 uncultured Acetobacteraceae bacterium
GGGCGTGTCTGCAAACGGTGGACGTTTCGGGTCTGTGATCCCATGTTGATGGGGTGAGACGAGGCGATTTGACGGACACGCAATGGCGCTGTCTGGAGCCACTCCTGCCGCCGGGCAAGCCCTGGACGGGACGGCCGAACCAGGACCACCGACGCATTCTGAACGGCATTCTGTGGATCGACCGCACCGGGGCGCCCTGGCGCGACCTGCCCAAACGGTATGGCCCGGTGGGGACGGTGTCGAGTCGGTTCTATCGCTGGCGTGCGGCGGGCATCTGGGACCGGGCACTGTCGGCGTTGCAGGCTGAGGCCGATGCAAACGGCGAGTTGGATTGGGGTCTGCACTTCGTGGACGCGACGGTCATCCGTGCCCATCAGCATGCGGCCGGCGCGCGCCGGGACGGCGTGGCAGACGATGGAGAGAACGCCGAGGCGCTGGGACGCAGCCAGGGCGGGTTCTCGACCAAGCTGCATTTGCGGGCTGAAGGCGGCGGCAAACCGATCACGGCGGTGCTGACCGCAGGCGAGCGGCACGAGCAGATCGCGCTGGGAGCGTTGCTGGACCATGGCGCGGTCCGCCGCCCTGGTCGAGGTCGCCCCCGGCTGCGACCGCGCTGCCTGGCCGGCGACAAGGGCTACAGCAGCCCCACAGCGCGCCGCCGCTTGCGCCGGCGGCACATCCGGCCTGTGATCCCAAGCAAAAGCAACCAGCGCCGGCAGCCCCGCTTCGACCGCGAGGCCTACCGCCAGCGCAACCGGATTGAGCGCCTGATCAACCGCCTGAAGCAGTTCCGCCGCATTGCCACCCGCTACGAGAAGCGCGGCGTCAATTACCTCGCCATGGTCACGCTGGGCATGATCCTGCTCTGGCTATAGCCGCCCAGTTTGCAGACACGCCCTAGTGGGGACGTTGCTGCTGACCATGGTGCGGATCGCCTCGGCTTTCTCCCAGCTGACATAGCCGTCGTGAGCATGGGGCATCAGCGCCAGCCAGTCGGCGCGCGCCTTGCGCTTGATCCTCGCGCCAGCGCCGGCCGCGCCATGGCCCATGCCGCCCGTTGTCTTACCATAGGCATAAGCGCCGCCGTAGATCGGGTTCTCGATCATGCGGTGGATCGTGGCGTAGTTCGGACGCCGCCACGCGACATCGCCGTTGTTGCGCCTCACCGGCAGGTCAAGGCCATGCTCAAGGAACCAGAGCAGCGCCTGTCTCGCGCTGCCAAGCTCCAGCACCTTGTCGAACACCAATCTGATTGCGTCTTGCACCCGGCGATCTGGGTCCTTCTCGTAGCGGTCGCCCGCCTTGACGAAGCCCACGGGTGCGCTGACCACAAGCTCGCCGCGGCGCGCCTTTTCGTAGCGGGCTGAAAGCGAGCGCTGGCGCAGCAGGTCGAGCTCGTATTCGTTGAGGCTGCCCTTGAGCCCGAGCAGCAGCCGGTCGTTGCCGTAACGCGGCGCGTAGACCGTTTCCTGGTCGATCAGGACCGTGTCGACCACGCGGCACATCTCGATCAGCTGCTGCCAGTCCCGGCTGTTGCGGGCGAAACGCGACACCTCGCGCGCGCAAACGGCGCCGACCTTGCCAAGGCACACCTCGGCGACCATCCGCTCGAAGCCGGCGCGCTGGACGCCGCCCGCCGCCGAACGGCCGAGGTCGTCGTCGACGACTTCGATCTCCGACCAGCCAAGCGCCGTCAGCCGGTCCCGCATGGCGTATTGCAGCACGCCGCTCTCCCGGTTGTGCAGGACTTGGTGGGCCGAGGACTGCCGCACGTAGAGCAGCGCCTTGCGCCCCAGGTGGTGGGGACGGATCTTGTCAGAGGTCATGGCCGGCCTCCGCCTTTGGATCGACGCGGCGCGCCTCGGCGTGCTCCAGGATCAGCCGCGCCATCAGGCTGGTCAGCACGGCTTGCGCCGCCGCCGGCAGGTTCTGCCACGCCGGGGTGCCCGCCAGGGCGCCGGGCCGCTCGCCGCTGAACAGCTCGGCCTGCTGTGTGGGTCCGCGCCGGCCTTCTATGCCCGTCCTCCGGCGTTCGCTCGTGTTGGCTGACACCGGCGCTGTTGCGGTCATTGTCCTCTCCCCGATTCTGCTCGTGAGAGGAGCTTGACGCGCCTGGATGCGGCGCATTCGACGATGTCAGCCGCAACAGCTTGGCCAGCTCGGAAAGTGCGGTCAGGCTCACGGAAGGCATGGCCGTCAGGCGGGCCTGGTCGGGGCAGGTCGCTCGATCAAACATCCAGGCCGGAACCTCCAGCCAACGATCCCCGCCAGACCTGGTCAGCGTGCAGCGGAACGCAACGCCATTTGCCCTCGTGATCGCCTCATGAACGGCGACCTGAAGCCCATACCAGGGATGCCACGAATACAGCAGCTCCCGAAAGACGGTCCCGTGGGCGTTCTCAAACCTTGTTCTACAACACGGTCCGTCCACACTCATCCCTGGGCTATCGACCGCCTGCGCCGGAAGTCGTCGTATCAAGTGTGTCAGTGCTACCCGGCCGTCCCGGCCCAACCGGGGCACATTCCCCGCTCTTGGCCGTGCTGCACTAACATTTTGCTTGGACCACCCAATGGGGGCTGGACACAGCCCAAGTCGTCATACGTGCTAATGCAAGCATTGCGTGGAGACATCAGCAGCTTGGGCTTACTGAAGGGCATCAGGTGCTCGTCCAAGCGGCCCTCCGGTTGCGTCTTGGCAAGCTGGGCCACAAGCGTCGGTGCCGAGATAAATAGCACCGCATAGTCTGCGTTGATCGCCTCACATCCGACCGTGACGGTTAAGTGATCCCCTGCGGGCTGTTAAGCGTTTTTGAGCCGGTCACCCAGCAATCCAGCTCGCAGCGTAGCGCCTCAGGTTTTTACATTCTCTGCCGAAGCACTCGACCGGCGACCGCACCAGCGCTTGCAATTACATGAGAGTCGTGACATCGCCGCGTACCGGAGGAACGCCGCGAACCCGAGCGCCTCGCACTGCCCGCCACGTCGCGTCGCGCAAGCAGCCTCGCGGCGAGCGAAGGCGAGAGCCGGCGCCAACCCCTTGCCGCTCGGCGCATCGACAACCATCGCGGTTGCGTTTCGCACGTCCCTCATGGCCCATCATCCTCGCCGCCCGACCAACACCTGCCTGACCGGAAGCGCGCTCACCCCCGCCTCCGCGGCTTGCGGGCGACGAGGCGTGAGCGATGCCGGCTCTGCCCTCAGCCGGCGCGGCCCGCGCCGCTGGTCATGCCTTGCAGCTCCTCCGTGTGATGTTGCAGCACTGGCAGGTATTTCGCCGCATAGGCGCGCAGGTCGGAATCCGTGCCGCTTCGGGCCTCGTCCGTGTAGAGCTGAAGCTCGACCCGATGGTCCTGGAGCTGCGAGGTCAGGTATTGCTGGTCGAACGCGGGGCCGGACAGGGCGCTGAGCTGCCGCGCGACGGATGTGCGCGCGGCGTCCGGCGCGGCTGGGGGGGTCACGCCCTTGGCGCTCGCCAAGGCCATCAGGTCATTGTTCGATGAGGTGTGGTCCGCGATCATCTGCGTGCCGAGCTGGCGCACTGCGGGGCTGCCGGCCTGGCGCTCGGCCATGTGGCCTAGCGCGACCTCGGCCATGCCGCCTGAGGCGGCCTGTATCACGAAGTTGTTGTCCGCGGCGGTGAGCGCTGGGCTGGGCCGCGCCGCGCATCCCGCGAGCAGGACTGCGCCAGCACAGAATTGAAGGTATCGACGGATCATGGTGCGCCCTCCTGGCAAATGATGTGCCGCGCCTACGTCCGGCCGCACGCCCGGTTTGTTCACGAGTCTGCGCTGTCTGGATGCCCGTCTCAGCTCGACTGTGGCCATTTGCGGTCACGCGTTGATCCGGAAGTGCGGCTCAGAAGCGATGTGGTCGAGGGCTGTGTCGAGCGGCATGGTCACGATGCCGAATGGCCCCGAGGCGCCCTGACGCTAGCCGGTCCACCAGAGCACCTGCACCTTGTCGGCGTCCCCGGTCGGCTCGATCCTGGCTGACGCCAGTTCGCGGATCTTGGCATGCAACGTCTTTACATCGATGCGCACGGTGGAGAAGGTGTTCTTGATCCGATGGTTCAGCTCGGCCATCAGCAACTCGCGGCGCTCCACCTCGGCCCGGGTCTCGGTGCGGTCCCGCGGGATGTTCAGGAAACCCTGCGGTGTCCCGTCGGCATCCAGCAGCGGCATCATGGTCCCGCTTGCCCAGAAGCGGGTGCCGTCCCGGCGCAGGTGCCAACGCTTGTTGGTGACGCGGCCGTGTTCGATCGCTCGGCACAGCTCGACGGTGAACGTGCCTGCGGCACGGTCCTCGGAGGTGAAGACGACGTCGCCCGAGCTGCCGAGGCTCTTGGCTTCCGCGTAGCCCATGACCCGTTGGGCGCCTGCGTTCCAACTCGTGATGCGGCCCTCGACGTCCAGCGTGATGATCGCGTAGTTGTTAGCGGCGGTGAGAATGCGCGTCTAAACGGCGCGTGTTTGCCGGGCTGGC
>CAXTUO010000388.1:0-4481 GCA_964247175.1 uncultured Acetobacteraceae bacterium
ATCCGACCACGGCCGATGCCGAAGCTCAGCGGCGACAGCGACACCGCGCCGTTCACGATGTCGAGGTTTGCCCGCATGTTGTCGAGCGGCTGGGACCGACCCTCGATCCGCCCGGCGCGGTATTTCAGGTGCACGTCCGCGACGTTCAGCTTCGGCAGGCTCACGGGATCGTTCGGCAGCACACGGCCATTCGAGGCGGCAGGCTTCTTGGTGCCCTTGCTGGCGTCCCCCGGCTCGGCGCCGATGAAGCCGCCGAGGTCCTTGAGGTCCACCCGCTTCGATTGCAGGTCGGCGGTCAGCACCGGGCGCTGCGGCTTGGTGTCCACCTGCAGGCCGCCTTCGAGGTCGCTGCTGCCGACCTTGCCGTCGATGCCGGTGAACTTCACCGACCCGTCCGCATAGTCCAGGGCGCCGGTGATCCGGTAGGGCGGCGTCTTCGGGATGGCCACCCCGGTCAGCGGCAGCAGCAGCGACATGTCCGGACCGGACAGGTCGAGCTTCAGGTCGGCGCCGGCGAACGCCAAGGGGTCCTTGACCGTGCCGACCAGCGCAATCCTGGTCGGCCCGTTCGCCACTTGCAGGTTGACGGGATAAGGCTGCGACTCGTCCCGGAGCGACAGCAACGCGCCCCCGGTGAAGGTCGCGTCGATGGGCGCCTTGGCGTAGGTGCCCTTGGCCGAGGCGACAATCTGGCTGGGCTGCCCCTCAGCGTCCTTGGTAGCCACATCGACGTTGAAGTCGGATTTCAGCTTGGCCATGACGACGTGCGCGTGGCCGTCGCTGATGCGCAGGTTGCCGATCTTCGGCCCGGGGCCCGTGCCGCCGCCCCCGCCGGCCAGCGTCCAGTTCGCCTGGCCGTCCTCCAACTGCCGGGCATCGACCTGGGGATGGTCGATGGCGATGTCCGGGATGACGACCGCGCGGGACCGGATGTAAGCCAGGGCGTCGATATCGACGCTGAGCCGGTCCGCGGTCGCGAAGTTGCCGCCGCCGGGCCAGCCATCGGGATTGGCGATCGTGACGCCGTCCGCCTCGATATGCGGCACCCGGCCCAGCCGCACGTGCAGGTGCGTCACCGTGACCGGGCGGCCCAGCGCCTTGGATGCCTGCGCGTTCACCAGGGGAATCAGCCAGTCCCAGCGGAACACGGCCAGGAACACGGCCAGGGCGAGCGCCACCCCACCCAGCACGAACGGCCAACGACGGCGGCGTTTTGTTTCGCTCATGTCACCCCCAACGGTGCGCGGGCAGCCCGGGTTCCGCGGCCCTGGCTTGCCCGATGCGCCCCGCCCCGTCATCTTGCGCAAAATCGGCTAAAATATGGAGAAGCCCGATGATCCACGAACTTCGTGTCTATCGCTGCCTGCCCGGCAAGCTGCCCAACCTGCTGGCCCGGTTCGAGAAAACGACGCTCGCCCTGTGGGAGCGCCACGGCATCCGGCCGGCCGGGTTCTGGACCACGCTGATCGGCCCGTCGAACCAGGAGCTGACCTACCTGCTGGCCTGGGAAAGCCTGGCCGAGCGCGAAACCAAGTGGACCGCTTTCCAATCCGACCCGGAATGGATCAGCAAGCGCGCGGAAACCGAGCGGGACGGCCAGATCGTCGCCAACATCGAGAGTTCGCTGCTGCAGCCCACCGCGTTCTCCACCGTGAAGTAACGGCCATGGCCGAACTCCAGGCCGCGATCATCCCGGTGACGCCGTTCCAGCAGAACTGCACGCTGCTCTGGGACGACGGCAGCAAGCAGGCCTGGGTCATCGACCCCGGCGGCAACGTTTCGCGCATCCGGGAAGCGGTCACGACCCTGGGCCTCCATGTCGAGCGCATCCTGCTGACCCACGGCCACATCGACCACGCCGGCGGCGCCGCCGAGCTGCGGGAGGCCTTGGGCATGCCGCTGGACGGGCCAGACGAGCGCGACGCCTTCCTGCTGGACGGTTTGGCGGAGCAGGGCCGGGCTTACGGGATGGCGGAAGCGCGCAACGTCCGCCCGGACCGCTGGCTTCAGGAGGGCGACGCGGTGACGCTGGGGAGCCACCGGTTCGACGTGCTGCACTGTCCCGGGCATACGCCGGGCCACCTGGTGTTCGTCAACAAGGCATCGCGTTTCGCCCTGGTCGGGGACGTGCTGTTCCGCGGCTCGGTCGGGCGCACCGACTTCCCTTACGGCGACCCGGCCGCGCTGCTGGAGTCGATCCGTGGCAAGCTGCTGCCCTTGGGCGACGACGTGTCGTTCATCTGCGGCCACGGCCCTGGCTCGACCATTGCCGTCGAGCGCCGGGCCAACCCGTTCGTGGCCGAGGTGCTGGGGTAGGAGACTCCGCAGCCGCTTCGCATTCCTATGAAGGACTGGATGGGGAAGGTCGCTTCGGCCAGGCCATCATCGCGGCTGCAGCCACGCGCATGAGCTTGTCGCGCGGCGCGCCGTCGCGGGCCAGCGTGGACATCCCCTGGATCACCGCCATGATGTGCCCGGCGAGGGCGTCCGCATCGGCGTCGGCGGCCAACTCGCCGACCTCCATGGCTTGGACGATCTTGCCGTGCAGACGCGCCTCGATCCCGCGCCGAATGGCGGCCAGCCCGCCCTGAACGTCGGCAGCAGCGGCCGAGCAACTGATCGCCGAACTGGCGAGCAGGCAGCCGGGCGGGGTGTCGCTGCCCGTGAAGCCGGAGGCCGCCGCCCGCAGCAAGCCCCAGGCTGCCTCCTGCGCCGTGCCGGCCGCCTCGATGATCGAATCGGACGTGACCGGGCCGGACAGATAGCGGTCCACGGCTTCCAGAAACAACCGCTTCTTATCGCCAAACGCCGTGTAGATGCTGGGGGCCGTCACCCCCATCGCGGCCGTCAGGTCGCTCAGCGAGGTCGCCTCGTAGCCGTGCCGCCAAAACAGCAGCATGGCCTGATGCAGCGCGGCCTCCCGATCAAAGGACAAGGGCCGGCCCTTTTTGGGGCGCGGCGCGTGCGCAGAGTTTTTCATATCATTCACTATGGAATCGTTGACGCCTTTCCGCAAGGACGGTAGGAGATTTCCATAGCAAACGATAGGGAATCACCATCATGCCGCTTACCGACTACCGCACCCTCGGCCGCTCCGGCCTCGTCGTCAGCCCGCTGGCTCTCGGCACCATGACGTTCGGCACCACCCGCTGGGGTTCGGGCGAGGACAGTTCGCGTGCGGTGTTCAACGCCTACGTGGAGGCGGGCGGCAACTTCGTTGACACGGCCGACGTGTACTCAAGCGGGCGCAGCGAGGAGATGCTCGGCGGCTTCATCTCCGAGCGCGGCCTGCGCGACCAGATCGTGGTCGCGACCAAGGCGGGGTTCGCGGCGGGGCGGGGACCCCACGCCGGGGGCAATGGGGCCAGGCATCTCCACGCCGCGCTCGACGGCTCGCTCCGCCGGCTGCGGACGGACCACGTGGACCTGTTCTGGCTGCATGTGTGGGACTCGGTCACGCCGGCCGAGGAACTGCTGGAAACGATGGCGGCACTCGTACGCGCGGGCAAGACCCGGTATTGGGGCGTGTCGAACGCGCCAGCCTGGTATGTGGCCAAGCTGGCGACGCTGGCCGCCGTGCGCGGGATGCCGGGGCCGATTGCGCTGCAGTACTTCTATTCGCTGGTGAACCGCGACATCGAGGACGAGCACGTGCCGCTTGCGGCGGAGTTCGGCATGGGCATCCTGCCGTGGAGTCCGCTCGCCTACGGATTGCTGACCGGCAAGTACGACCGTGCCACGGTGGAGGCGGCCGGCCCCAGAGCGGGCGGACTGCCGCGCAATGCGGCCACGGAGGGCGAAACGCGGCCGGACAGCGACAAGCGGCTGGACGGGGCCAACCCGTTCGGCGACACGCTGTTCACCGGGCGCAACTGGAAGATCGTGGACGTGCTGCGCCGGGTGGCCGACGAGGCCGGCCAAAGCCCGGCCCGCATCGCGCTGTCCTGGGTGGCCGGCCGGCCAGGAGTCACCTCCACGCTGATGGGGGTCAGCCGGGCCGAGCAGGTGCCCGACAACGCCGCCGCGCTGGGCGTGGCACTCTCGCCGGAGCATCGTGCGGCGCTCGACGCCGCGAGTGCGCCCGATGGCAAGATGCTCTCCAGCCTGTTCACGCCGGCGATGCGGCAGCAGGTGGTGTTCGGCGGCAGTTCCGTCCGGTCCTGGCGGGACGGAGGCTGTCCCGCGATCTAGCCGGGATCGGCCGCCAATTCGGCTGCGGCGATGCCCGCAAGGCCCGCCGCCTCGTCGTTGTCGGAGGTGTCGCCCGACAGCCCGACCGCGCCAAGCAGCGCGCCGGCGGCGTCGCGGATCAGGATGCCGCCGGGCACCGGGACCAGCGCGCCGCCCGCAACGTGGGTGACGGCCGCGACGAAATACGCCTGCTCGGCCGCGCGCTTGGCGATGGCGCGTGACCCCAGGCCGAGCGACAGCGCGCCATGCGCCTTGCCGTGGGCGATCTCGGCGCGCTTCAGGCTGGTGCC
>CAXTUO010000389.1:0-4466 GCA_964247175.1 uncultured Acetobacteraceae bacterium
GTTGAAGCCCAGCAGCAGGAAGGTGCGCGCCATGCGCCCGCTCTGCGACGTGCCTTCGAGGATCATCCTGGTGTCGCGGCGGAACACGGGGTTGGCGGTGCCGGCGGCATCCTTCTCCGCATGGCCGAGAAAGGTGCCGAGATCCCTCGTGGCGGCAAAGCCGAGCCCCAGCACGTTGGGGTCGCGCGCAGTGTAGATCAGCTCATAGAGATGGCCGGGCTCGAAGCCCGAAGCCATGCAGAGATGCATCGGGTCCGGCTTCGCCGGGCCGCCGTCGGGACAGGAGCCGAAGCTCCAGCGGTCGTTCGGGACCGGCTCGCGGCGGTCCTGCTCGTGGGCGCGCACCGTGAGCGTCGCGTCCCCGGTGTCGAGGCTGGCGGCGGGATAGCCGACATAGCTGTCGGGCGGGTAGGCCTGGACCTGGCCGCTCTGCGCAAAGCCGATCGTCTTGACCGGGGCGGGGGTCAGCAACTCGGCGCGGACGGTGCCGGTGACGGGCGAGCCGTCCGCGTTGCGCGCGACGACCGGCGGCATCAGCACGCGGCCGAGGCCCGGCGTGCCGTCCATTTCCCAGCCCCACCAGGCCAGCGTGGTGCCCTGCCGCATCAGCCAGCCGTCGCGCGGCGACTTCAAGGCGTTGAGGTCGGCGACGCTGTCGGCGCCGCCCGCGTTGAAGGCCGCGAGCGCCAGCTTGTTGCCGCGGTTCGCGACCTCCATCATCACC
Organism: uncultured Acetobacteraceae bacterium; assembly: GCA_964247175.1. Lineage (GTDB taxonomy): Bacteria > Pseudomonadota > Alphaproteobacteria > Acetobacterales > Acetobacteraceae > CAHJXG01. The sequence continues at coordinate 725 of CAXTUO010000389.1, forward strand.
ACGCCGTTGCCGCGCGCCATGTCCGCGGGCTTCAGCAGCTCGACCGGCGTGCTGTATTCGACATGGCCGGCGGCGTTGCGCGGGGCGAGGCCGATGTCCTGGATGACGGCGTTGCCGGGCTCGGCCGGGTCGATCTCGCCATGGGCGACGGCGACGACGTGCTCGTAAGCGCCGACCGCCCCAAAGGCTTGGCCGCCGAAAGCGGGTTCCGTGCGGATGATCTCGAGGCGGGTGATCCGCGCCTGCGCCTGTCCGGCAACCGCCAGCGTGACCGCGAGCGCGGCCCAACCCAGACTTCGCATCATCCCGATCCGCCCCGTTTCTCCCTGGCCTGGAGAGTGGCCGGGCTTGGCCGGTTCGGCAAGCGCGAGCCGTGGTGTTGGGCGCAGGGACACTCTGTTGCAAAGGGATAAGGCGTGGTGACACGGGTGGTACATGCCCCGGCCGTGATGCGGGATGGCAGCCGGAGGTCGGCTGGCGGCGTTCAGCTTGCGTGGAGCCGGCTTCGCAGGACATCCCGGAGCCGCGTCACGGCAGGCTCGATCTCCTCCTCCGGGGTTCCCGCGTAGCCCAGCAGAAAGCCCTGCGCCCTTGCCACGCCGCGGTAGCACGCGGAAAGCGGGGAAACCTGGACGCCCGCGGCCTGGGCCGCGGCCGCGGCGGCCCCGTCGTCGAACCCGGCGCCAAGGCCTGGGTGCGGCCGGGCGACCAGGTGCATGCCGCCGGGGTCCGGCGCGATGTCAAGCAGCCCGGCGAGGTGCCGGCCCGCCGAAGCGATCAGCGTCTGCTGACGGCCGGCATACAGCAGCCGCGTGCGACGCAGATGCGCCGCGAGGTGCCCCTCCGTGATGAACCGCGCCAGCGCGCCCTGGCCGAGCAGCGGGGCGGGAGTTGAGATGCCCGCCGCCATGCGCCCGGCGGCGTCCACGAGCGAGGCCGGCAGGATGAGGTAGCTCAGGCGGAGTGCCGGGAACAGCAGCTTGGAGAAGCTGCCGAGATAGGCGACCCGGCCGCTCCGGTCGAGCGCCCGCAGCGGCGCGAGCGGGCGCCCGGAGTAGCGGTACTCGCCGTCGAAATCGTCCTCGACGATCCAGCCCTCCGTCCGCTCCGCCCAGCTCAACAGCGCCAGCCGGCGCTGCAGCGTCAGCACCGTGCCGAGCGGGAACTGGTGCGAGGGCGCGACCACGGCCATGCGGGCGTCCGGCGCCACGGCCAGGGCCGCATCCGGGGAAAAGCCCGACGCGTCGATGGGAACCGGGACCGCGCGGACCTGCGCGGCGGCCAAGCCCACGGCCATGCCGGCATAGCCCGGCTCCTCGATCCACACGTCGTCGCCGGCTTCGAGTGCCACGCGGGCGAACAGCGACACGCCCTGCTGCACGCCGGAGGTCACGACGACGGCGCGGGGATCGCAGGCGAAGCCGCGCGCAGCGCCGAGATAGGACGCGATGGCCGCCCGCAGGCCGGGGTGGCCGAACGGATACGCGGCGCCGGCGACCTGCCAGGCCGGCTTGCGCCATTCCCGCTCCAGCAGCTTGGCCCAGAGCGGGAACGGGAAGGCCGTGCGGTCCGGCTGCCCGATCGGGAAGGCAATCGGCGGCGCCCCGCTGGGCACGGGCGCCGGCTCCTGGGCCAGCAAGGCGAGCGTCCGCCGCGGCAGGACCGCCGCCGCCGGTCCCGGCCGGTCCCGCGGGCCGCCGGCCAGGGGCGGCGCGAGCATCTCGTCCGGCAAATCCGCCGCGACCGAGATGCCGGACCCCGTGCGCGTTTGGAGGTAGCCCTCGGCGATCAGTTGGTCGAGCGCGGCCAGCACGGTGCCGCGGGCGCAGGCGAACTCCGCCGCCATCAGCCGCGACGAGGGCAGCCGCGTGCCCGGCGCCAGCCGGCGGTCCAGGATCGCACGGCGGAGCTGCCGCCAGATCTGGCGGTGCAGCGGTTCGGGCTGGCTGGAATCCAGGACGATGCCCAGCGGCGGCGCCCTACGGGCGTGGCGGCCCATAACTGGTCCATTCGGCTTTCATCAAACTGGTCCTTTCCCTTGGACCTTATGGCGGCGATCCTCCAGCCGGCAAGGCATTGCACAGGGATCAGCAACGATGACCACCACGACTATTCCCACCACCGAGGACAAGGCGGCGAGCTTCCCGATCAGCCCGGTGAACCGCGTCAAGCGCACCCCCGACCGCGGGCGCTACGACAAGGAAACGGTGTACTCGATCCTCGACGCCGCGCTGGTCTGCCACATCGCCTACGTGATCGACGGGCGGCCGTATTGCACGCCGACCAGCTTCTGGCGGGAAGGCGACCACCTGTACTGGCACGGCTCCTCCGCCAGCCGGATGCTCCGCACGCAGGCGCAGGGGGTGGAGGTGTGCCTGACGGTGACGCATGTGGACGCGCTGGTCATGGCGCGCTCGGGGTTCCACCACTCGGTCAACTACCGGGCCGCCATGGCGTACGGCCGCGCCCACCGGATCGAGGACGCGGCGGAGAAGCTGCGGCTGATGGACGCGTTCATCGACCGCATCTACCCGGGCCGCTCGGCGCTGATCCGCCCGCCGACGCCGCAGGAGTTCAAGGCGACGGCGATGATGGGCATGGAGATCGAGACCGCGTCCGGCAAGATCCGCGACAAGCACGTGGACGACGAGGAGGAGGATTACGCGGGCGTCCCGGCCTGGTCGGCGCTGTACCCGATCACCCAGGTGCTGGGCGCGCCCTCCGAATGCGCGCGCCAGATCCCCGGGCTGTCGCGCCCGGACGGCATGGCGGATTTCGAGCCGGGCGCCCCGCTGGACGAGGTGATGGCCAAGACCTATCGTCGGACCTTCGGCTGACGGCAGGGGGTGGACGATGACCGGGACCGACATCGCCACCCTGCCCGCCGCCGCCTTGGCGCCGATGATCCGGGCCAGGCGGCTTTCGCCGGTCGAGCTGATGACGGCCGTGCTCGACCGGATCGCGCGGCTGGAGCCTGCGGTCAACGCCTTTGCCCATCTCGATGCGGAGCGCGCGATGGCCGGCGCGCGGGCGGCGGAAGCGGCGCTGATGGGGTCCGGGCCGCTCGGCCCGCTGCACGGGCTGCCGGTGACGGTCAAGGACCTGGCCGCGGTCGCGGGCATGCCGACGCGGCAGGGGTCCCGGACCACCGAAGCGCAGCCCGAACCCGCCGACGCGCCGTTCGCCGCCCGGCTCCAGGCGGCCGGCGCCATTCCCATCGGCAAGACCACGGTTTCGGAGTTCGGCTGGAGCGGCGTGAGCCGCAGCCCGCTGACCGGGATCACGCACAACCCTTGGCGGCACGGCTTCAACGCCGGCGCGTCCTCCGCAGGCGCCGGGGCCGCCGCGGCGGCCGGGTTCGGGCCGCTGCACCAAGGCAGCGACGGGGCGGGTTCCATCCGCATGCCGGCGGCGTTCTGCGGCGTGTTCGGATTGAAGCCGAGCTTCGGCCGCGTGCCGAACGCGCCGCTGAACGTCGGCGACAACACCTCCCACATCGGCCCGATCACCCGCACGGTGGCGGACAGCGCCACCATGCTGGAGGTCATGGCCGGCCCGCACCACCTGGACCACACCTCGCTTGAAGCCTGGCCGGCCGCTTATGCCCGCCGCCTGCACGAGGGCATCGCGGGCCGGCGCGTCGCCTACAGCCCCGACTTGGGCCATGCGCGCGTCGATCCGGAGGTCGCGGCGGGCGTCCGCTCCGCCGCCGAGGCCTTCGCGCGGGCGGCCGGGTTCACGC
>CAXTUO010000390.1:0-4465 GCA_964247175.1 uncultured Acetobacteraceae bacterium
GAGCTGCAACTTCCCGGTGCTGCTCATGTCCATCCTTTGGAGCGGCACGACGACGTTGGGCGCCCTGGTTGGCGGGTTCCTCGGACTGATCAGCGCCGTGCTGATGATCGTGCTGAGCAAGGCGGTCTGGGTGGATACGTTCCACATGGGAGCGGCGCCCTTGTTCCCGTACGACAACCCCGCCTTGTTCTCGGTCCCGCTCGCCTTCGTCGCGATCTGGCTGTTTTCCAAGCTCGACGCCAGCCAGCGGGCCAGGCGCGAGCAGGCCGCGTTCGTCGAGCAGTATGTCCGGTCGGAGACCGGCGTGGGAGCGACCGGGGCGCACGCGCATTGAGGGGCAGGGGAGGGCTGTGCACCGTGAGTCCGGGCGCGGGCAGCCTGCAGGCGGACGCCTGATCGCTGGCTGCCGCGACGCACCTGGTGGTGATCCCGAGCTACAACAGCGGGGAACGCTTGCTGGACACGGTGCTGGCGGCGCTGGCGGAATGGCCTGCGGTCTGGGTCGTGCTAGACGGCAGCACGGACGGTTCAGACCTTTCCCTCGGCCAACGCCGCGGCTTGCGCCTGGTCCGCCGCGCGCGGAATGGCGGCAAAGGCGCGGCCGTGCTCGACGCACTGCGCCTGGCGGCGGCGGACGGGTTCACCCACGCCTTGGTGATGGATGCGGACGGGCAACACCCGGCCGGGCACATTCGCGCCTTTATGCGGGCAAGCCAGGCACGGCCGGACGCGATGGTGCTGGGCGTGCCGCAGTTCGGGCCGGACGCCCCGGCGTTTCGGGTGCGCGGCCGCCGCGTCTCCAATTGGTGGGCGCAGCTTGAGACCGGATGGGCCGGGATTGGCGATAGCCTATTCGGCTTCCGGGTCTATCCCATCGCCAAGCTGTTGCCGATCATGGAGCGGTCCCGTTGGATGCGCCGGTTCGACTTTGATCCGGAAGCGGCGGTCCGCCTGAGCTGGGCCGGCGTTCCCGCGATCAACCTGCCGGCCCCGGTGCGCTACCTGCGTCCGAACGAGGGCGGCGTGTCCCATTTCCGCTATGGCCGGGACAACCTGCTGCTGACCATGATGCACGCACGGCTGGCGACAGGCGCGCTGATGCGGCTCCCGAGCCTAGCTCGGCGGCGGGTGCCGCAGTAGGCGTTGTTGACGCGCCTTCAGAGCATCACAGCCTGGCCGGGGCGGTGCGAGAACGCAGGAGCCGGGCTGTTCCAGCCCCGGTTCTTCAGCGAGCGCAGCAACAACTGGCCGTCACCCGTGCGCTCACGCCCGGGCGCTAGGGATGGGTCGCCGGGTCGCCTGGCACCAAGCGGGCAAGCTGGCGCTCCGCCCCGTTTTCGCGGCGGAGCGGCAAGCCGCCCCGCCGCGCGCCGCCGTCAGCGGCGGTCGCAGGTGCCGGTCAGCGTGTTGAAGAACTGGCGGGCACCGCAGGTCGGCTGCGGCGTGGAAGGGCGCGGCGTCGCATACGTCTGGCCGGCAGGCGGCGCTGCGGGCAACGCTACCGGATAGCCGGGCGGCGGCGCGTAGGCCACGGGCGGCACCGCGTAAGCGACAGGCGGCGGGTAACCGTAGGCATAAGGCACGGCATAAGGATAGTACCCATACGGGTAATACCCGTAGGGGTAATAGGGCCGGGCGATGGCGGACCCGACTACCGTGCCGACGCCTAGTCCGAGAACGGTGCCGAACACGAACCCACCGCCCCCGGCTTCCGCCGACTTCGGCAATGCCGTGCAGATCGACGCTGCAGCCAAACCCGCGCAAAGGAGCTTTTTCATGGGGGGACCACTCTCATCAGGAGACCGTGATTGGCTGGGAAGGTTGACGCTCAGACAGAGACTTCAATTTTCCCCTCTGAACACAAATTCGTGATGTAAACGGATGAACGCGACCGAGAGCGCCCCTAGGTGAACAACGTGATCATGGCCGCCGCCGCACGTTTAGTCATGTTCCACGTCGTGGCCAGCCTCGCGCGGGCCGTGTCGGTCCGGGTCCGTGCGCTGCGGTGCGTTTGATCCATGACGCCGCCCACCAAAGGCGTGTCGCGTCCGATGGCACGGGCAATCATCCCCAGCGTCCGACGCCGGTAATAGTACTGCGTCCGGTAGGCCTTCCAACGCCAACTCGCCTCGGTGCAAAGCGCCCGGCGGAACCTGGCGTTTCGGACGGCTTGGTCGTCGAACCGCTGTTTCGCCGGGTCGTGGTAGAACTGCGCCAGCTTCTCGACACCCATGCCGGGCGTTTCCAGCCAAGACGGCACGAGATGTTTCAGGGCCTCCACGTCGGCCAGGATGCGCCCGATGCCGGTTCCAACCGCCGGGCAGGATGACTGGTAAGCGTCCCCGATCAGGACGATGCCTTCCCGTTGCCAGGCGTTGTCGGCCCGCTGGATGGAGTTCGGCCGGACCTGGATCTTGCCGACGACCTCGAAGGAACCGAGGGCTTGCTGGAGGGATGGCATGACGCCCAGGAGGGCCTGCTTGGGATCGCGCTTGAACAGCTTGACCCAGGGGTCGCCGGGGTCGAGGTAGCAGAACAGGTTGGCGCGCATGGCGTCGCCGATGGGGAACACGGCCAGGTAGTCCATCTGGTCGCCGGGCCGCTCGCCGTAATATACGAGGTTGCGCCGCGCCGCGCCGTGCAGGTCGAAGCCGAAGGTCAGCGAATGGTGCTCGCTCAGCATCGTCCGGCTGATCCCGAGCGGGGCGAGCAGGCCGCCATCGTTCGGGCCGGTGGCCAGCACGATAAGCCGGGCCTCCAGCGCCGTGCCGTCCGCGAGGACAACCGCTTGCGATTCCGGACCTGTCGTGACCTGGGCGACCCGCCCGGTGATGAACGTCGCCCCGACCGCCAAGAACCGGGTCGCGTTGACCATGTCGGCGTAGTGGAGCCCGTAATGCAGGCTATGCGTCTGGTCGATGACCTTGCCGTACCCCGCCGATGTCGCGCTCAGCATGGGCGTCGTCCGCCCGACAATGCCGTCCAGCAGGCCGAGGCGCCGGTATGCGTCGGTTTGCGAGCCGACGAGTTGCTCGGCCCGGAAATCGGCGGGATAGACCGCGTGCCGGTCCACGACCGCGACGTTGCACCCGGCCCGGCTGAGGACCGCCGCGGCGGTCGCACCGCCCAATCCGGCGCCGACGATCACGACATCATACACCGCGTTCTCTCCGCGTTGGCGCCGGCCTTGAGGACTGCCCTGAGATGTGATTGCGGGCACGCATTGGGCACCGTGCAAGTTAGCGGGAAAACGTGGAGAGCCAGGTCAAATCCTGGGAAGCTACATGGATATTTGCCGGTATGAACAGATCGGCAAGAGGGGGGATGTTATATAAATATAAACCGCCGTCCCGTCCCGTGCTGCCCAACGGCGCGGTTCAACACCGGCGCGGGGCCAGCTCCGCAGCCTGGCGCAACGCCTCCACCAGCGAACCCTCGTCGGCGATGCCTCGCCCGGCGATGTCGAACGCCGTCCCATGGTCCACGGAGGTGCGGACCACCGGCAGTCCGACGGTGATGTTCACCCCGGCCTCCAGCCCCATCACCTTCACCGGGCCGTGCCCCTGGTCATGGTACATCGCCACGACCAGGTCGAAGTCGCCCCGCGCCGCGCGGAAGAACAGCGTGTCCGCCGGCAGCGGCCCGTCCACCGCCCAGCCCCGGGCCTGGCAGGCCTGCACGGCCGGGATGATCTTCTGTTCTTCCTCGCCCTGTCCGAACAGCCCGTTCTCCCCGGCGTGCGGGTTGATGCCGCAGACGCCGATGCGCGGCTCGGCCATTCCGGACGCCCTCAGCGTGGCCCGCCCCCGGGCGATCACCCGCTCCACCAGGCCCGGCTCGATCCGGCGGATCGCGTCCAGCAGGCCGACATGCGTGGTCACGTGGATGACGCGCAGCTTGGGGGCGACCAGCATCATCGACACTTCCGGCGTGCCGGTCAGGTGGGCCAGCAGCTCCGTATGGCCGGGGTACTTGTGCCCGGCGGCGTGCAGCGCCTCCTTGCTCAAGGGCGCGGTGCAGATGGCGTCGGCCTCGCCGGCCTCGACCAAGCGGGTGGCCCGCTCGATGTAGCGGTAGGCGCCCTCCCCGGACACGGGCGACAGCGTGCCCCATGGGTGGCCGGGCGGGATCAGGCCCAGGTCGATGCAGTCCACGGTGCCAGGGGCGTAGCGGGCCTGGTCCGGTGCGGCGAGGGCGTTGACCGCGAGCGGGCTGCCCAGGATGGCGCCGGCTTCCCGCAGCCGGGCCGCGTCGCCCACCACCAGCGGGCGGCAGATCGCGGCCACATCGCTGCGGGCCAGCGCCTTCATGATGATCTCCGGACCCACGCCGGAAGCGTCGCCCATGGTGATGGCGATGACTGGGCGGGCGATGAGGGGGCGGGCGTCGTGCGTGGCGTTCATCGCAGGTTCTCCGGCCGCCGGCGGCGGCGCAAGTGGGACAGGCAGCGGGCCAGCGTGCCGGC
>CAXTUO010000391.1:0-4460 GCA_964247175.1 uncultured Acetobacteraceae bacterium
GGGGGTGGGCGTCTGGGTCATACTCGGGCAGCCTCCGGAGCGTCCTGGCAAAGCACGGGTGCCGAACGCCCGCGGGAGGTGACTCCGCAGGTCGATGCCAGAAGGCACCGCCGCCGCCGAGGCACCCCGCCCGGCCGCGCGTCGTCGTTGAAGCGCGCAGCCTTTGGCTGCTTGCTTCAGAGATGGCAGGTCTCCTGGCTCGCAGATCTGGCCCCAATCGGGACCGCGCTGTTCGCCTGCCTTCCCGGGTTCTGGCCCAGTGGCACGCGACGAACAACTCACCGCTTACAGTTGCGGGGGCAGCCGCGGCATCGCACCGCGTTCCCTATTAACCCACCCCCGGAAACGCCGGGTGGCGGGACCATCATGGGTGCAGTAGGTCCGGGGGCTTGCCGTGTCAATCGGGTGCTTCGTGAGGCGGCTCGGTTTGGACTTTCGGGGTTCGACCCGTTGCGGGCGATGCCAGCAGAAACGGTGATTCTATGGCAATGGCTGCGAGTTGGCGAGCAACCGGATGCGATCCGCATCATAGCTCGTCACGGGATTGTAAACGATCATGCCGAGGTCAGGTCGGCCATCAACAGCAAAACCGGAATATTCCAGTTCGATCGAGCCAAGGATCGCATGGCGTAGGCGCTTGGTCCCCTCGCCGTGAACACGAACGTCATTGTCGCGCCACAAAGCTTCAAACTCGGGGCTGATCCTGCAAAGCTCGGCCACCAGTTCGCCGACCTCCGAAACCGCGCCGGCACGTGCCGCATCCGCCCTGAAAGCCCCGACCAGGAAGCGGGCCATGTGATCCCAATCCTCCTGTGCGGCCCGGATGCGGGAGTTGCCGAAGAGGAGGCGCAGGATGTTGCGCTCCTGCGGCGGAAGCGCGCCGTAATCGGTGAGCACCACGGCCGCAGCGCGGTTCCATGCGACCACGTCCCAAGTGGCGGTCTTGATGATGGCGGGACTGGCCTCCAGCGCGTCCAGCAGGCGCTGCAAGCGCGGCGTGACGCCTTCGGCGGCCTTGTAGCGGACCTCGGGCGGACGGCCGAGGCCAAGCATGAACAGATGCTCGCGCTCGGGTTCGGTCAGCATCAGCCCACCGGCAATGCGGTTCAGCACATCTGCCGAAGGAGCGCCGCCGCGCCCTTGTTCCAGCCAGGCGTACCATGTCGGGCTTATGTTGGCACGCTGCGCCACCTCCTCCCGCCGCAGCCCCGGCGTCCGCCGCCGCGTGCCCGAAAGGCCGAAGGCCGCCGGGTCGAGCCGGGTGCGGCGATTTCTCAGATAGGCTCCCAGCGGGTTGTCGGGCTTGGCGGACATGCTGATCCTGTTGGACGGCATACTACGATAAGGTCACTACTTTTAATGAATGACATCCAGGAGGATACCGCTTCCACAGCAACACCGGAGAACTTTTGATGCGCGTCTTCCTCACCGGCTCCACCGGCTTCATCGGCTCCGCCATCATTCCTGAACTCATCAACGCGGGTCATCAGGTGCTCGGGTTGACGCGCTCGGATGCAGGAACGCAATCCCTCCTTGCCGCCGGAGCCGAGGCGCACCGCGGCGACATCGAGGACCTGGAAAGCCTGCGCAACGGGGCTGCCGCCTGCGATGGCGTGATCCACACCGCTTTCGACCACAACTTTGCTAACTTCGTGGAGAACTGCCAAAAGGACAAGCGCGCCATCGAAGCGTTGGGCTCCGCGCTCGAAGGCTCTGACCGCCCCCTGCTCATAACCTCCGGCACTGCGATGGGGACTCCCGCGCCAGGCCAGCCTGCCGTGGAGGACGAATTCGATCCCAACCACCCCAATCCTCGCGTCGCTTCGGAGCTGGCGGGACGCGAGTTGCTGCAACGCGGCGTGAACGTGTCGGTGGTGCGGCTTTCGCAAATCCACAACACCGTCAAGCAGGGCCTCGTCACCGAGGTGATCGAACTGGCCCGCAGGAAGGGCGTTTCGGCCTATGTGGGCGAGGGCCTCAACCGTTGGTCCGCCGCGCACGTCCTCGATACCGCCCGCTTGTTCAAGCTGGCGTTGGAAAAGCGGGAAACGGGAGCGCGCTACCATGCAACCGCCGAAAGCGCGATCAAGTTTCGGGACATTGCGGAGGCCGTCGGCCGGAGCCTCGGAGTGCCGACGGCCGCTATACCTTCAGACGAGGCAAAAGCTCATTTCGGTTGGCTCGCGGTTTTTGTTGACAAGGACATGGCCGCTTCGAGCGCCAAAACGCAGGAACGTTTGGGATGGCGCCCGACCTGTCCAGGCCTGATCGCCGATCTTGACACGATCTCGTCAGTGCCCAGGCGGTTAATCACGTGATGCTGTTCTTCCCGCGCCCGGAGGGCGCTGCCCGCGCGTTGCGTGCCTACGTCATTGAGGACCGGCAGCACCCACGCGAATGGACCAAGGCGGCCGGCTACTGGACACGCGGCCAAGCTGACGCCCATGACTGCATGGAGGATTAAGGTGATCTTGAAGCCGCCGCGCTACTGCGGGTGCCAGTCACCAAAGCGGCACAGGACCTTGCCAGCGCAATCGGACGGCGGCTTTCCATGCTGCTCTGTTTGAAAGTAGCCTGACCGCATCCCAACCGTTGCGGACGATCCGAACTGACACACGCTTCCCCGCTACCCGCCCCACTGACCCTCGTGCTCGGCGGCGCGCGGTCGGGCAAGAGCCGCTATGCCGAGGCCCTGCTCACCCGCCTGTCCCCACCCTGGGTGTACATCGCGACGGCGCAGGCGTTCGACGACGAGATGCAGGCACGCATCACGGAACACCGCGCCCGGCGTGCGGAAGGGTGGCGTACGGTTGAAGCGCCGCTGGCCCTCCCGGACGCGCTGCGGGACGCGGGGAACGCGCCGGTGCTGGTTGATTGCCTGACGCTTTGGGTATCCAACCTCCTGCTGGCCGGCGCGAACCTCCTCGCGGCGGAGGCGGCGCTCGACGCGGCGCTGGACCGGGCGGCGCCCACGGTGCTGGTGTCGAACGAGGTCGGCCTCGGCATCGTGCCCGACAACGCGCTGGCCCGGCGCTTCCGCGACCACGCCGGCTGGCTGCACCAGCGGCTCGCGGCGCGCGCGGACCGGGTGGTGTTCACCGTGGCGGGCCTGCCATTGTTCGTGAAGGGAGGCCCGGATGAGTGAGGCAGAACGCCACGCGGCCAAGATGGCCAAGCGCAAGGCCGTGCAGGACGCGGAGGTCGCCGGCAAGACGCGGGAGAAAGGCCTGCTGATGGTCCACACCGGGCCGGGCAAGGGCAAGAGCACCGCGGCCTTCGGCTTGCTGCTGCGCACGGTCGGGCGGGGACGCCGGGCCGGGGTGGTGCAGTTCATCAAAGGCGCGTGGAGCACCGGGGAGCGCGACGCCCTGGCGCGCTTCGATGACCTGGTCGAGTGGCACACCATGGGCGAGGGCTTCACCTGGGAAACTCAGGACCGCGACCGCGACATCGCCGCCTGCCGCCGCGCCTGGGATCAGGCTGTGTCGATGATGCGGCAGCCCGGCCTGTCGCTGCTGGTGCTGGACGAGTTGAACATCGCCCTGCGCTACGAGTACCTCGCCGAGGCAGAGGTGCTGGCGGCGCTGGCGGCGCGCCCGGCAGGGCTGCACGTCGTCGTCACCGGCCGCAACGCCCGCCCGGCCCTGATCGAGGCCGCCGACCTCGTGACCGAGATGACATTGGTGAAGCACCACTTCGCCGCCGGGGTGCGCGCGCAAGAGGGTATCGAGTTCTGACCACACGCGCCCTCATGCTGCAGGGCACCGGGTCCAGCGTCGGTAAGTCGTTGCTGGTGGCCGGGCTGGCGCGGGCCTGCCTGCGGCGCGGCATCGCGGTGCGCCCGTTCAAGCCGCAGAACATGTCGAACAACGCCGCGGTCACGCCCGGCGGGGGAGAGATCGGCCGGGCGCAGGCGTTGCAGGCCCGGGCGGCGGGCGTGGCCCCGTCCGTCCACATGAACCCCGTGCTGCTGAAGCCGCAAAGCGAAACCGGGTCGCAGGTCGTCGTGCAGGGCCGGGTCCATGCGACGGCCCGCGCCCGCGAATACCAGGCGATGAAGCCTGGCCTCCTGCCATTCGTGCTCGACAGCTTCAACCGTCTGGCGGCGGAGGCCGAGCTGATCCTGGTGGAGGGCGCCGGCAGCGCGTCGGAGGTGAACCTGCGCGCCGGCGACATCGCCAACATGGGCTTTGCCCGCGCCACCGGAACGCCCGTCGTGGTGGTCGGCGACATCGACCGCGGCGGGGTGATCGCCAGCCTCGTCGGCACCCAAGCGGTGCTCGACCCGGCGGATGCCCAGCTGGTGCGCGGCTTCATCGTGAACCGGATGCGCGGCGACCCGGCGCTGTTCGACGCGGGCATGGCGTTCATAGCCGCGCGGACCGGCTGGGCGCCGCTCGGCCTCGTGCCGCACTTCGCCGGCGCCGCCCGGCTGCCGGCGGAGGACGCGGCGGACCTGG
>CAXTUO010000392.1:0-4451 GCA_964247175.1 uncultured Acetobacteraceae bacterium
CGGCCCTTGTACTCCGTGCGGAACCGGCCGCGGCGCTGCAGCTCCGGCACCAGCAGGTCCACGATGGCAAGGAGGTCGCCCGGCAGCGAGACGATGTGCCCCAGCATGAAGCCGCCGCGGCTGCCGGTCGCCTCGAACACCTCTTCCATCCGGTCGGCAAGCTGGGCGGGGGTGCCGGCGATCGTGGTGTCCCAGGCGGTGGCGTTGCGCAGGCCGTAGTGGAAGAACTCGTCCCGGGTGATCTCCGTGTCAGCGCCGAGCCGCAGCGACAACTCGTGCACGAAGCCGACCGGGGAAGCGTTGGCGGCCACGATCTCCGCATGGAGCTGCCGCAGGGTGAAGCGGGCCGGCAGGGTCGAGAAATCGTAGGCCGCATTGTACGAAAGATAGGCTCCCACCGCCTCCGCCGGCACGGCGGTGAGCAGGCGGTCGCGCTGCGCCTGCGCGTCCCGCTCGGTTTCCGCCACCACGATGGGCGTTTGCCACAGGATGCCGACCGCGGACGGGTCGCGGCCCAGCGCGAGCAGGGCCTCGTCCAAGGCGGCGCGCTGCTTCACCTGAAGCGCCAGCGGCATGTCCGCGCCGAACACGTGGTCGGCCACGTAGGCGGAAGCGCGCACCCCGCGGGGCGAGCCGCCGGCCTGGATCAGCACCGGGCGGCCCTGGGGCGAGGGCGGCGTGTTGAGCGGTCCCTCCACCTTGAAGAAACGGCCACCGTGCGACACGCCGTGCACCTTGGAAGGGTCGCCGACGCGCCCGGTGGCGTGGTCCCACAGCATGGCGTCCGGCTCCGCGCTGTCCCACAGCTTGCGGCACACATCGACGAACTCCTCCATCCGGTCGTAGCGGCTGCCGTGCTCCATCAGCTCGTCCATGCCGAAGTTCGCGGCGTCGGCGGGCCGGGTGGAGGTGACGAGGTTCATCGCGATGCGCCCGCCGGTCACGTGGTCCAGCGAGTTCATCAGCCGGGCCATGTAGTAGGGGTGCATAAAGGTGGAGGAGTAGGTCAGCCCGTAGCCGATGTGCCGCGTGACCCGGGACATCGCGACCATGATCGGGTTCAAGTCCTGGCGCGGCCAGTTCATGCCCCATTCAATCGCGGCGTCGCGCGAGCCGCGCCAGGTGTCCGGCACGCCGGTGCCGTCGCCGGAGAAGATCATGTCGAGGCAGCCACGCTCGGCGATGCGGGCCACGTCCTCGAACATCGCGACATCCGGGAACGTGCGGCCCGGCCAGGCGCCCGGCAAGCGCCACCGCCCGCCCATGTGGGTATAGGAGAAGTCGAAGCCGAGATGCATGCGCGGCTTCATGACCGGAGGTTCTCCCGCAGCGTCCGCCCCGCGTATTCCGTTCGGAACACGCCCCGCTTCTGCAGCAGCGGCACCACGGCGCGGCCGAACTGCTCGAACATGCCGGGGAAGGTGGTGGGCGTGAGGATGAAGCCGTCGCAGGCGTGACCCTCGAACAGGTCCGTCATCTGGTCGGCGATCATCTCCGGCGTGCCCACCAGCTGCGGGCAAAGCTCGCTGGTGGCGAAGCGGCGCGCGGCTTCCCCGAGCGTGAGGCCCTCGGCCTGCGTCCCTTGCAGGATCACGTCGAACGACCCGCGCGAGCCTTCCTCGATGGCGATGTCGGTCAGCGGCTGGTCCGGGTCGAAGCGCGCCAGGTCGATGCCGATGTGGCCGGACATCTGGGCCAGGCCGAGCTGCGTGTCCACCAAACTGTTGACGTGCTCGGCGCGCTCCCGCGCGATGGCTTCCGTTTCGCCGATCACCACGTCGATGGACGGCAGCACCACGCATTCCTCCGGCGCGCGCCCGCGGGCGGCCATGCGGCCTTTGAAGTCGTTGTAGAACGCCTGCATGTCGGCCTTTTGGTGCTGCAGCGTGAAGATCACCTCGCCCCAACGCGCCCCGAAGTCCCGCCCGCGGTCGGAGCTGCCGGCCTGCATGATGACGGGCCGGCCCTGCGGGCTGCGCGGCGTGGTGAGCGGGCCGCGGGTGCGGACCCACTTCCCGGCGTAGTCGGCGTAATGGATCTTGGCCGGGTCGGCAAACGCGCCGGACGCCTTGTCGAACAGCAGCGCGCCGTTTTCCCAACTGTTCCACAGCGCGCAGCAGGCTTCGAGCACCTCGTCCGCCCGGTCGTAGCGTTGGGAGCGGCCCGGCATCTCGTCCAGGCCGAAGTTGCGCGCTTCCAGCGTGCTGGTGGAGGCCACCACGTTCCAGGCCGCCCGCCCGCCGCTCAGGTGGTCGAGGCTGCCCAGCATCCGGGCGATCTGGTACGGGTGGTTGAAGGTGGAGGAATAGGTCAGCCCCAGCCCGATATGCTCCGTCACCCGCGCCATCATCGGCAGGACGACCGCCGGGTCCAGCAGGCAGACCTGGCCGCCGCGCCCCGCCATCGTGTCGAACGTGCCGCCGTACAGGTCGTAGATGCCCAGGATGTCGGCAAAGAACAGCCCGTCGAACCGGCCCGCTTCCAGCACGCGGGCGATGTGCTCGTAGCGCCCGGGGCTGAGCAGGTCGTCCACCGCGGACTCCGGGTGCCGCCACGCGCCGTGGTGGTGGCAGGTGGGTCCCGTCATCAGGAACGCGAGGAGGTGCATCTGCCGCCGACCCTGCATCATCCCGCCGTCCCCCGTCCGCTGTCTGCAATATCCAGGGTAGCAAGATCGGTGCCGGGGATCGGGCATGGAACGTGCTTTGCTCGCCGGCACGCATCCACCCCAGCGCCAGGAGCCGCCCATGCCCGCGATTTTCCTTGACTGCACCGACGACATGGCCCCGCTCTGGGAGGCCGTGCGGCAGCTGGGCGACCCGGCGGTTGCGGTCAACATGTCGCCGGGGCAGCCCGCGGACATCCCCGCCCTGCTGGCCGGCTACCACGTGTGCATCAACGACCACAGCTACTTCGACGCCGCCACCCTGTCCCGCTGCGCCGGGCTGAAGCGGATCGTGTTCCTCGGCACCGGCGCGTCCTCCTTCATTGACATCGCGGCGGCGAAACGCTGCGGCGTCGCGGTGGACACCATCAAGGGCTACGGCGACACCACGGTGGCCGAGCACACCATTGCCCTGGCGATGGCCGCCGCCCGCAGCGTTGCGCGCATGGACCGCGAGGTCCGGGCCGGGCAGTGGCGGCAGATCCCGGGCGTGCAGCTGCTCGGCAAGACGCTCGGCATCATCGGCCTGGGCGGCATCGGCCGGGAGGTGGCGCGCATGGCGAACGGGCTTGGCATGGAGGTGCTGGCCTGGAACCGCAGCCCGGTGCCTGACGCCCCCCTGCCTGGCGCCCCCACGCCCGGCGCCGGCGCCGCGCTGGACGACGTGCTGGCGCGCTCGGACATCCTGTGCCTGTGTCTGGCGCTGAACGAGGACACGCGCGGCTTCCTGGACGAAGGCAAGCTGGCCCGCACCAAGCCCGGCGTCATCGTCGTCAACACGGCGCGCGCCGACCTGGTGGACAATGCGGCCCTGGTCCGCCTGCTGGCGTCCGGGCACATCCGGCACGCCGCCCTCGACGTGTTCTCGCCCGAGCCGCCGGCGCCGGACGATCCGCTGCTGAGCCTGCCCAACGTGACGCTGACCGCGCATGCCGGGTTCATGACGCCGGAAGCGACGATGACCATGCTGCGCCGGGCGCTGGACCTCGTGGCCGCGGCCGGCCCGGCGGCGTAACCTCCGGCGGTCAGCATGGCACGGGGTGCGACGCCCGGAAGCGCCGCATCCCGTGTTGCTTCAGCGCAGCCCGAAGAACGACAGCACCGCGATCACCACGACAACCAAACCGACGATGTAGATGATGTTGTTCACGCCAAATCCCCTTTTCTGCCGTTGCACAAGCGCCCTGCCTGCATAGCGCGAAGTGGCGCGGCTGCGTCAAAAAAGATTTCGCCCGGCATCGTGGTCGCAGGCGGCGATACGAAAGCACGGCGGCTTCCGCTGCAGGCCGACGCGGGAAAACGCCGCGCCTTGCCGCCTCGCCGGCAGAACCCACCGGCGGGCTGCCGATGACGCGCTGCGGCCCAAAGAGAAAAAGCTTCCGTATTCTCCGGTCCAAGTAAACGCCGCTTCTGCCAAACCGCTGATCTTTGCCGGATGCTTCCCTTGAGAGTGCAGGGCTCGGGAGGCCATGTTGAGGGCCGCATCACTGACATGCCGGACAGGAGGCCGCCTTGGCCATGCACAACCCTTCACCGCCCCCCGGCGGCGCCGTTTCCATGGGGCGGCGCGCATGACCACGGCCTCGTTGTCCGGGACCATCAAGACCGCCCGTGCCCCCTCGCGTTTCGCCTTGCTGCCTTCCGCGGGGCGGCTGCCGTTTCGCCGGCTCGTCTCGCCCCTCGTGCTCGTGCTGGTCTGGCAAGCCGTTTCGTCGCTTGGGCTGCTGTCGTCCCGCACCCTGGCGTCCCCGTTGCAGATCGTGCTGACCGGCTGGGGCCTGCTCGT
>CAXTUO010000393.1:0-4432 GCA_964247175.1 uncultured Acetobacteraceae bacterium
GGGCTGGTGATCGGGCTGGAGCCGGTGCCGGCGCAGTACGGCGCGGACTTCATGCTGCGGGCCGCCGAGGTGCGCCGGGTCGTGGCGGCGACGGGTCACCCGGCGGTGCGGACGCACCTCGACTGCGCCTGCGTTTCCCTGGGCGGCGACGACATCGGGACCGAGGTCGCGGCCACCGGCGCCGGGCTTGCGCACTACCACGCGGCGGAGCCGGACATCGGGCCGTTCGATGCGCCGGCCCCCATGCACGCCCGGGCGGCGGCGGCGCTGCACGGCAGCGGCTACGGCGGCTGGGTGGTGGTCGAGATGCGGGAGCAGCCGTCCGGCCTCCAAGCGGTGGAGCGCGCCGTGCGCTTCGCCGGCGAAACCTATTGTTGACCCGGCCGCGCCGTCACCGGCCGGCTGGTGCCAGGGAGCAAGTACGGATGGAGAGTCATGGGCGCGCTGGACAGCGCGACGACCTGGGCGCCGGACAGCGGGACGCCGATCCCGCCGATATCCAAGAAAGCATGGAGGACCTGCCGGCCCAGGCGCAGATGGTCGCCGCGGACACGCTGTTCGACGAAGCGTTCTATGGCCGGGCCATCGGCATCTCCGGCAGCCGGATGGACCTCGCGACGCATTACCTGGCGACCGGGGAAGCGGCGCTGCTGTCGCCTTCCCCGGCGTTCGACGTGCGGTTCTACCGGGACGCCAACCCGGACGTGGCGCAAGGCGGCGGCAGCCCGCTGCTGCATTACCTGGTGCACGGGCGGGAGGAACGGCGCTACCCGAACCGCCGGGCGTTGCGGCAGGACACGGAGCGGGTGGCAGCAAGCGGCCTGTTCGACGCGCGGGCCTATGCCTGGGAGCGCGGACGTCCGGCGCGGCCCGGCTTTTCGGACATCGAGGATTACCTGGTCAGCCGCAACCACCGCGCGCCGATCGGGGACGCCTTTGACAGCGCGTTCTACGCGGAAGCGTATGACGACGTGCTGGGCGAAGCGTCCGGCTACGCCATGCCGATCCTGCACTACATCGCGGCCGGCCGGGCAGAGCTGCGCGTCTGCACCGGGCGGCAGCTGGAACAGCGGGTCGAGGCGGGGCGGCCGCGGTTCAACGAACGCTACTACCTCGACCAGTGGCGCCGGCGGTTCCCGGGGCAGCCGGCGCCGTCCGACCCGCTGAAGCACTACGTCCTGACCGGATGCCGCCTGGGCCTCGACCCGGCGCCGGATTTCTGCGCCGACTACTACCTGCGGCGCTACCCGGACCTGCAAACGGCGGGCATGGACCTGTTCTACCACTTCGCGGCGTTCGGCCATGTGGAGGGCCGGGTGGGCCGGCCGGACTTCACCTCGCTCCTCAGCCCCGGGGACCTCGCCTTCGACGCGGCCAAGCCGACCGTGTTGGTGGCGAGCCACGAGGCGTCCCGCACCGGGGCGCCGCTGGTCGGGCTAAGCATGGTCGCGGCGCTTGCGGGCACGCACAACGTCGTGGCGTTCCTGGGCAAATCCGGGCCGCTGCTGCGGGAGTTCGCGTCGCATAGCTGCACGGCCGTGACGGGGCCGCTGGCGCCGCTCGACGCCGAGTACCTCCTGCGGGAGCTGAAGGAAACGCACAAGCTTTCGGCGGTGCTGCTGAACTCCGTGGAAACCAGCGCGCTGGCGCAGGCCGCGCTGCAAGCGGAGCTGCCGTCGGTGGGATTGGTGCACGAGTTCGCCGAGTACACCCTGCCGCCCGGGCGCATGTCGGACATGGTGGAGGCCATGGACCGGGTGATCACCCCGGCATCGCTGATCCGGGACAGCGTGCAGGCGGAGCTGCTGCTCACCCGGTCCGGCCCGGCCAACCACATCGGCGTGCGGCCCCAAGGCTATTTGCCCAGCCTGCCGCAGGACCCGGCGGCGGAGGACCTGACGCGGGAAGAAATCCTGGCGCTGGTCGGCGCGGAAGGGGGACAGGCGAAGATCGTGCTCGGCGCGGGTTACGTGCAGATGCGCAAGGGGGTGGACCTGTTCGTGCAGACCGCCGCCGCCGTGCGCAAGCTTTGGGGGGAGGAGGTCCGCTTCGTCTGGGTGGGCGACGGGTACAGCCCGAAGGCGGACCTGCAGTACTCCGCCTGGGTCGCCGACATGGTGCGCCGGCTCGACCTGGAGGGGCATGTGTTCTTTCTGCGGGCGCAGAGCAGCCTCGATGCGCTGTTCGCCTTGTCGGACGTGTTCTATCTGCCGTCGCGGCTTGATCCGTTTCCCAACGTGGCGCTGGACGCGCTGCGGGCGGGGCGGGCGGTCGTGTGCTTCGACCGGGCGACGGGGGTGGTCGATGCCCTGTCCGACGCGCCGGGCCGCAAGGCGGCCGTGGGCGCCGCCGTTTCGTATTGCGACGTGCAGGCAGCAGCGGAGGCGCTGGTGCGGATGTTCAAGCCGGCGGAAGCGAAGCGCGCGCTCGGCAACGCGGTGCTGGCGAAGCGGGCGTTCGACTTCGGCGACTACGCCGCGGCCGTGGCGGAGCAGATCGGCGCGGCCGTGACGCTGCGGGACGCTGCGGCGCGGGCGGCGAACGCCATCCTGGACGCCGGGCAGTTCGACGCGGCGTTCCACGACAACCTGCCCGCACCGGTGAGCCGGGCGGCGCTGCGTGCCGCGGTGCGGGCCTACGTGGCGCGGGGGCAGAAGGGGCTGCTGCGCTTCAACCCGCGGCCTGGCTTCAACGAGGGCGTCGCCCGGCTCCGCTCCGCGCAGCCCGGCCCGGCACTGGCGGGGCCGGACACGTCGCCGACCCATCGCTGCGTCCTCCTGCGCGAGGACGCGCCGCCGGCTGCCACGGGCCTGCGCGCGGCGCTGCACCTGCATCTGCACTACCCCGAGTTGGCGGCGGAGTTCGCGGCCCGGCTGTCCGCCGCCCGCGGGGCCGGGCCGGTGCCGCTGGACCTGATCCTCACCACCACGTCGAACGCACGGCGGATCGAGGTCGAGTGGGCGTTCCGCGGCTACAAGGGCGGCAGCGCGCGGGTGGTCGTGGTGCCGAACCGCGGCCGGGACATCGGGCCGTTCCTGACGGAGGTCGGTGTGCTCGTGCAGGCCGGGGAGTACGACGTGGTGGGCCACCTGCACGGCAAGCGGAGCCTCGCGGTGGATGGCGCGATGGGCGACCGCTGGCGGGGGTTCCTGCTGGACACGCTGCTGGGGGGTGCGGCCGGGCTGCCGGCGGTCTTGTCGCTGTTCGCGGACGACCCGGGCCTGGGCCTCGTGTTCGCGGAGGACCGGCACTGCGTCGGCTGGGACAAGAACCGGCCGGTCGCGGAGGCGCTGGCGGCGCGGATGCAGCCGGCGCCTGTGTTGCCGGAATGGCCGGTGTTCCCCATCGGCACGATGTTCTGGGCGCGTCCGGCCGCCTTGGCGCCGCTGTGGGCGTTGGGCCTCGGGCCGCAGGACCTGCCAGGGGAACCGGTGGCGTATGACGGCACGGTGCTGCACGCGGCCGAGCGCATGCTGCCGGCAGTGTGCTCCTCGACCGGGCATGGCTGGTGCACGGTGCATCGGAAAGGGGCGGGCTGGTGATCCCGCCCAATCTTGTCGTTTCTATGGTTTACCAAGTAACGATTAGGTTGTAGGGCTGGAATGGACGGCAGCGCGCGGCGTGGCCGGGTTTCCAGGAGTTTGGGCATGTTGAGCCATCCCGACATCGCGATGGCCGAGACCCGCCCGGCGGCGGGCATCGTGACCAAGACGCGCCCGGCGGCGGGCGCCATGGCCGGGGTGCGCTGCCTGGTGCTGGGCGCAGGCGGGTTCTTGGGCGGGGCGCTCTGCGCGGCGCTGCGGACGGAGGGGGCGGTGGTGCACGCCTACGGCCGCCGCCTGCCCGCCGTGACGCGGGCCGAACCCGGCTTGCGGACGGAGGCGGCGTTCGAGGACGGGGCGGCGCTGGCGGCGGCGCTGCGGGGGCAGGACGTGGTGTTCCACCTCGCGAGTTCCTCCCTGCCCGCGGACAGCAACCGCGACCCGGCTGGCGACGTGGCCGGGCAGGTGGTGCCGGCGATCCGGCTGCTGGAGCGGTGCCGGGCGGCCGGGGTGCGCAAGGTGGTGTTCGCGTCGTCCGGCGGCACGGTGTACGGCATCCCCGCCACGGTGCCGACGCCGGAGCACGCGGGCACCGCGCCGATCACCGCTTACGGCATCAACAAGCGGATGGTCGAGCATTACCTGGAGCTGTTCCGGCATCTGCACGGGCTGGACTACCACGTCCTGCGCATCGCCAACCCTTACGGGCCGGGCCAGTCGCCGTTCAAGCCGCAGGGCGTGGTGGCGGCGATGCTGCACCGGGCGCTGTCGGGGCTGGCGATCGAGCTGTGGGGCACGGGCGAGGTGGTGCGGGACTTCATCCACGTGGACGACGTGTCGAGCGCGTTCATCGCGGCGGCGCGCTACGCCGGGCCGCACCGGGTGATGAA
>CAXTUO010000394.1:0-4429 GCA_964247175.1 uncultured Acetobacteraceae bacterium
ACGCAGGAGCCGGAGCTGCACGGGCCGCCCAAGTACTTCACCCATGACTGGCAAGCCGCCCGCGAATCGGTGCGGCGGCTCGCGGCGCTGGCGCCGGAGCTGGCGGTCACGGGCCATGGCCGGGCGATGCGGGGCGAGGCGATGCGGGACGCGCTGCAAACGCTCGCGCAGGACTTCAACCGGGTGGCCGTGCCGGAGAGTGGCCGCTTCGTCGATGCGCCGCAGCGCGCGGAGGACGGCAGCGCGTACCGGTAGGCGACCGCGCTCTGCGCCGAGTTCCAGGCCCGGCGCCTCGCCTTTATTGCGGGCCTGCCGACCTGGCGGACGTTCCGAACCGGCTGGTTCCGCAGGCTGTGCGCCCTCCCGTCCCACGCCATGCAGATGGGAAGATAAGATGAACCTGACCGACGCATTGACGGGCGCCGCGAAGGGGGCCGCGGTTGGCGCCGCCGGACCGGTCGGAGCCGTGGCCGGCGGGCTGGGCGGCTTGGTGGTGGACATCGCGCCCGAAGTCGGGCGGTGGCTGTTCGGAGCGACGGCCAACCAGACGGCCGGCATGGTCGCCCAAGCGGTGGAGGCCGCGACGGGCACCGGCTGCTGTCGCCCGTTCAAGCCGCGTCGGCAGCGCGGTGAGGATGGGCGGCGCCGCAGTCCAGGGGCACAGGCCGCGTCCGGTCACGGCCGGCCGCAGCGCCTCAAGCCGGGCTGGCGACCGCGGCGGCCGCGGTCCCGTCATTCAAGTGGCCGGCCATCTCCCGTCGCTGCGCCGCCTCGAACCAGCAGGCGATCTCCGATACGGGCTTCGGCGGGTCGAAGTGGTAGCCCTGCGCTTGGGCGCACCCTGCGTTCCGAACCTGGTCGAGCTGTTCGGGAGTCTCGATGCCTTCCGCCGTGGTGGCCATTCCCAGGGTCCGCGCGAGCTGTGCCACGGAGCGGACGATGGCCAGGCAATCGGGGCGGCGGTTCATCTCGCGCACGAAGGACTGGTCGATCTTGATCCGGTCGAACGGGAAGGCGCGGAGGCAGCTCAGCGACGAGTAGCCAGTCCCGAAGTTGTCCAGCGCGATCTCCACCCCGCAATCGCGCAGCGCGTGCAGCGTCGCCAGGACCTTTTCATTCCCCCGGAGCAGCGCCGACTCGGTGATCTCAAGCGCGAGCCGCCGCGCCGGCAGCCCCGCGGCCTCCAGCGCGGAGCGGACCGCCTGCACCAGGCCGCCGCGGAACTGGGGCGGCGACAGGTTCACCGCGACCGTGACATCCTCCGGCCACGCGGCTGCGTCGCGGCACGCCTGCGTCAGCACCCATTCCCCGATCCGGCCGATCACGCCGATGTCCGCCGCGACCGGGATGAACTGAGCCGGGAGGACGGTGCCGAGCGAGGGATGGCGCCAGCGCAGCAGCGCCTCGAACCCGGCCACCCTGTTCGCCGCGAGGTCAAGCAAGGGCTGGTAGAACAGGACCAGCTCGCCCCGGCTGATCGCCTCGTGCAGGTCCGATTCCATTGCCCGGCGCGCCTGCAATTGCGCGTCCATCTCGTCCTCGAACAGGCGGAACCTCCCGCGCCCATCGCCCTTGGCCTTGTAAAGGGCGATGTCCGCGTTCTTCAGCAGGTGGCTCACGTCGCGCCCGTCGTTCCTGGCGACCGCGATCCCGACGCTGGCGCCGATGACGACGCGCGTCCCGTCGATGTCGTAGGGGGCGCCCAGGGCCTGCACCAAGCGCCGTGCCAGCACCTCGGCATGCTGGGGCTGGCACGGGGAGGATTGCAGGATCGCGAACTCGTCGCCCCCGAGGCGCGCCACGACATCCCCGCCGCGCACGCATCCCAGCGCCCGCTGCGCCACCTGCTTCAGCAGCAGGTCGCCCGCGGGGTGGCCGAGACCGTCGTTCACGTCTTTGAAATGGTCCAGGTCGAAGCAGAGCACCGCCAGGTGGCCGTCCTCCTGCCGCACCCCTTTGAGGAGCTGCCCGAGCCTGTCCTCGAAATGGATGCGGTTGGGGAGGGAGGTGAGCGCGTCATGGTGCGCCATGAAGTGGATGCGCGCTTCCGCCCGGCGGCGCTCGGAGATGTCCTCGTAGGTCGCGACCCAGCCATTCCCGGGCATCGGCTGGTGCGACACGGCGACCGCGCGCCCGTCCGCTTCCTGGAAGAAGCTGCCCGCGCGTGCGGCCGCGATCAGTTCCCGCTGCTTGCCGCAGACCGCCTCGATCACCTCCCGCTCGCAGCGGCCCGCCGCCGCGGCGCGGAACACGTCGTCGATGGGCGCCCCGGGCTGGACGGCGGCGGCCGGAAGTCCGAACAGCGTGAGGAACTGGCTGTTGCACACGATCACCTTCTGCTCCCCATCCACCATGCAAAGGGCCTGCGACATGTTGTTGAGCGCGGCGTCGAAGCGCGCGTTCTGCGTTTCCAGGGTCCGGTCACGCTCCCGGAGGTCGTGCACCAGCGTGTTGACCTCGTCGTGGGCCTGCCCGAGCAGCCGGTTGTGCACGGTCACGACCCCGATCAGCCCGAAGCCGCAAACGCTCAACCCGCCGATGATGGCGGAAAGGATCACGTGCAGGCGGCTGAACTGCGCCTGCTGCCCCGCCACCAGCTCGGCGTCATGCGCGTTGGCCGCCGCCGCAAGCTCGGTGAGCTGGGGCCCCAGCGGGGACACCAGCTTGAACCATCGGCCCACGTCCGCATCGCGCCCAAGACCATCGACTCCCGGGCCGTCAATCCCGGGATCGTCGATCATCGACTGCGCCGCGCCCACGGCGGAGCGCAGCCGCGCGACGGTCGCTTGGAGGTCGGCACGGCTTCGGATGAAGTCCTTGGCCTCGCCGTTGTCCAACAGGCTGATCCAATGCCTCACGGCGCCGAGCCTGAGCTGGACCTGGTCCCGGCCGACGCCGCTGCCGGGCAGCGTCGCCTCGGCGATGGCCGCTTCAAGGCGCGCCACCTCAACCGGGGCCAGGCTCGCGACGAAGGTCAGGTTATCGCGCGACGCCTGCTCAAGCGCGCTTTGCCGCTGCGTGATGAGGATGGAGGTGACGGCGCTGGCAAGGACCAGGAGGCAGGTCACGCCGGCAAGGACGAACTTGACCTGCCTGACGCTGACGTAAGGAACCCACTGCCGCAGGCGGAATGCCGTTCTCACCAGCGCCGCCGTGAACACGCCGGCGGCGACCCATCCCCCGGCCCGGCCGGGCCGGTCCGACCCGGACGAAAGGAGGCCGCCGGGCAGGCGGTGAGGCAGCCCATCCATGGCAGCGGATCTCCACGTTGCGTCGCGCCGCGGCCGATGCCGCCTCCTCTTATGCCGTGGATTGTGTAAACAAAACGTTTTGATTTCACAATCAAATCGGGCAGGGAGGGGCGCTAGGAATCGTCATGGCCCTCAGGGTTGGCGCCGCGGCGCGCGGTGGCGGCAGGGTGGTAGCGGCGGGGCGGCGGCGCCCCACATGCGCCACCATGGATCGCAGCTTCCCCATGACCCGCGCCGCTGGGCTGGCCCGCCTCGCCGCTTTCACCCCCGCCATGGGCCGCGCCTACGCCGCCGGGCGCAACACCGACCACGGGCCGGACAGGGAGGCCGCGACCGCCGCCCTCTCGCCCTATTTGCGCCGCCGCCTGATCCTGGAGCAGGAGGCGGTGGACGCGGCGCTCGCGGCGCACGGGCCGGGCGCCGAACGGTTCGTGCAGGAGGTGTTCTGGCGCAGCTACTTCAAGGGCCATTTGGAAACCCGGCCGGAGTTGTGGTCCGATTATCAGCGCCGCGCCGCCGAGGGCCGCGCCAAGCTGGACGCCAACGCCGGGCTGCGCCTCGCCTTTGAGCAGGCGGTGCACGGGCGCACCGGCATCGACGGCTTCGACGATTGGGCGCGGGAGCTGACGGATACGCACTGGCTGCACAACCATGCCCGGATGTGGTTCGCTTCCATCTGGATCTTCACGCTGCGGCTGCCCTGGGCGCTGGGCGCGGACCACTTCATGCGCCACCTGCTGGACGGCGACCCGGCGAGCAACACGCTGTCCTGGCGCTGGGTCGCCGGGCTGCACACGCGCGGAAAGCCCTATGCCGCACGGGCGGAGAACATCCGGCGCTACACGGACGGCCGCTACGACCCGGCCGGCCTGAACGAGGAGCCGGCCGCCTTGGAGGAACCGGACCCGCTCCCGGCCCGCCCGCTATCGCCGGGCGACGCCCCGCCCGAGGGCGACGTGGCGCTGCTGCTGCACCTGGACGACCTGCACCCCGAGAGCCTGCCGCTCGGCCGGGCGCGGGTCGCGCGGGTGGGTGGGCTGCTGGCCCATGCCGAGCGCGCGGTCCCCCGGGTCATGCAGGCCGACGGGGACGCGATGGCCGATGCGCTGGCCCGGGCGGCCGCGCATTTCGGTTGCCCAGCAGGATCGGCGGAGCCGGGCTGGGACGCGGGCCTGCCC
>CAXTUO010000395.1:0-4428 GCA_964247175.1 uncultured Acetobacteraceae bacterium
GGTTTGCGTGGTGGGCTACGGCATGATGGGGGAGTGGCACTCCCGGGCGCTGCGGGACGCGGGGGCGGAGTTGCACACCCTTGTCGGCCGCCGGCCCGAGGCGGCGGAGGCGTTCGCCCAAACCCATGGCTACGGCCGCTGGACTCTGTCGCTCGACGAGGCATTGGCCGACCCGGCGGTGGACGCCGTGATCCTCGCCACCCCGAGCGAAGGGCACGAGGCCGAGGCGATCCGCTGCTTGAACGCGGGCAAGCACACGCTGATCGAGATCCCCATCGCGATGAGCCTCGCCGGTGCCGAGCGCGTGGTCGCCGCCGGGGAGGGCTCCGGGGTGGTGTACGGGCTGAGCCACCCCATGCGCTTCCGCCGCGAGCGCGAGGCGCTGCGCGCCCGCGTCGCGGCGGGCGAGGAGCGCATCCGGCACATCGCCGGGCGGTTCTTCATCCCGCGCCTGGTCAACATCGGCGCGACGGGCTACCGGCGGAGCTGGAGCGACAACATCCTGTGGCACCATTTCTGCCACTTCGTCGATCTCGGCCTGTTCCTGTTCGACTTCGCTCCCATCCGCCGGGTGCAGGGCCATTTGGGGCCGCTGCATGAAGCGACGGGCATCCCCATGGAATGCGTGGTGCTGGTGGAAACCGAGGATGACCGCACCCTGCTCGTGCACGGCTCCTACCACGCGAGCTTCCGGTTCTACGACAAGCTGATCGTCACCGACCGGGACACCTACTTCTATGACACCTTGGCCGCGACGCTGCGCACCCACGAGGGCACGGTAGCCATGGAAAGCGAGCAGGACAACGCCGCGCGGATCGTGCGGGACTTCGTGGCCGCGGTGCGCGAGGGACGCCAGCCGCTGGCCTCCGGCCCCTCCGTGCTGCCGGCGATGCGGGTGCTGCAGGCGGTGCAGGACGAGTGGGACGCGCGCTTTGGCGCGCAGTCCATCCCGGGACGGCCGCTGCCCGCCGGAGGAGAGCCATGAAGATCGCCCTGGACCCCTACATGCACCGCCACCTGCCGCTCGTCGAGCTGCCGCGGCTGGCGGCGGAGCTAGGGTATGAGTACATCGAGCTTTCGCCCCGCGCCGACTTCCTGGACTGGTGGGTGCATCCGCGCGCCTTTCCGGAGCGGATGCAGGCGTTCAAGGCCGCCTTGCGGGACCACGGGGTCAAGCTCGCCTCCCTGCTGCCGATGTACCGCTGGGCCAGCCCGGACGAGGACGAGCGCAAGACCGCTGTCGGCTACTGGAAGAAAGCCATCGAGATCGCGGTCGAGATGGGCTGCGACACCATGAACTCGGAGTTCGGCCGCGGCCCCCACCCTGAGCGCGGCGGCTGCTCAAGCTGCTGCGCCGGCGGCATCGCCACCGAGATGTCGG
The DNA here is from genome assembly GCA_964247175.1 of uncultured Acetobacteraceae bacterium. Lineage (GTDB taxonomy): Bacteria > Pseudomonadota > Alphaproteobacteria > Acetobacterales > Acetobacteraceae > CAHJXG01. Next base: position 1,382 of record CAXTUO010000395.1, read on the forward strand.
AGGCCGCCTGGTGGCGCTCCATGGAGGAGCTGGTGCCGGTGTTCGAGCGGGAAGGCATCAACCTGCACATCGAGCCGCACCCGGAGGATTGGGTCGAGACCCTGCACCCGGCGGTGGACATGATCCGCACGATCAACTCGGATCGCGTGAAGTTCCTGTACTGCGCCCCGCACACCTTCTACTTCGGCAGCGACATGGCGCAGATGATCCGGGACGCCGCCCCCGTGCTGGCGCATGTCCACGTCGCCGACACGTTCAATCACAAGGCCTCCTCGGGCCTGCGCTACATCGTCAACCCGCCGGGTTCGACGGCACGGGTGCACCAGCACCTGGACATCGGCCAGGGCGAGGTGGATTGGGACGTGTTCTTCGGGACGCTGCACGAGGTCGGGTTCGACGGCATCGTGACGAGCTGCGTGTTCGCCTGGGAGGAGCGCGCCGTCGAGTCCTCGCGCTTCATGCGGCAGGAGATCGGGCGCTACGTGGACAAGCATTGGGGCGCCGCGGCATGACGGTGAACGTCGGGGTCATTGGGGTGGGCATGATCGGGCAGGACCACGTGCGCCGGCTGACGGCAGTGCTGCCGGGCTGCGCGGTTGTCGCGGTCACGGACTCCGATGTGGAGCGCGCGCGCAGCGTGGCCTTGGGCGTGCCGGGCGGGTATATGGCGCCGCGGGTGTTCGCCACGGGCCAGGAGCTCATCGCGGACGAGGCCGTCCACGCGGTCGTCGTCGCGTCCTGGGGGCCGACCCACGAGGAATACGTGCTCGCTTGCATCGCGGCCGGCAAGCCGGTGTTCTGCGAGAAGCCGCTGGCGACCACGCAGGACGCGTGCCTGCGCATCCTCGACGCCGAGGCGGCGGGTGGTCGGCGGCTCGTGCAGGTCGGCTTCATGCGCCGCTTCGATCCCGCCTACCGCGCGCTCAAGGACACCGTGGACGGCGGGGCCATCGGCGCGCCGCTGCTGTTCCACTCGGTGCACCGCAACCCTTCGGTGCCCCCGCACTACACGGCCGACATGGCGATCAACGACACGGCGGTGCACGACATCGACGTGGCGCGCTGGCTGCTCGACGACGAGGTCGCCGCGGCCACGGTGCTCAAGCCGCGCCGCAACAGCCGGGCGGGGGCGCTGCAGGACCCGCTCGTCCTGCTGCTTGAGATGCGCGGCGGGGCCGTGGTGGATGTCGAGGTGTCCGTGACCATCGCCTACGGCTACGACATCCGCGGCGAGGTCGTGGGCGAGACCGGCACGGCGGCTCTGGCCGAAAGCAGCCCGGTGGTGGTCAAGCGCGAGGGCGCGTTCAGCGGGCAGGTGCCGCCCGGCTGGCGGGAGCGTTTCCTGCGCGCCTACGACCTCGAGTTCGAGGCGTGGCTCGCCGCCGCGGCGCAGGGCACCGCCACGGGGCCGAGCGCCTGGGACGGCTACGCCGCCACAACCGTTTCCGACGCCGCGCTTGAGGCGCTGCGCACCGGCGCCCGGCAAACCGTGTCGATGCGGGAGCGGCCCGGCCTTTACGCCGCCCCAAATCAGGGCCGGGCGACAGACGCGGCCTGATGCCGGCGGTCAGCGTGGTGCCGGGATCCGGGGTAGGGGCGCATCGGCGGCATGCTGCACGGGGGCTATGTCGGCAAGTCCCGCGTCCTCCTGGTGTTCGCGCCCGGCGAGGACGATCCCGCGCTGACGGAGCAGCGCCGGGTCCTGGCGTCTGCGGCGCAAGGGGCGCGGCAGCGCGACCTGGTCGTGGTCGAGATCGTCGGGACACGGGCGTCAAGGGCTGCAACGTCCACAGGTGACGCCCCCAACGCCCTGCGAGGACGCTTCAGCGTGCCTCCTGCCGCGTTCCGGGCCGTGCTGGTCGGCAAGGACGGCGGCGCCAAGCTGTCACAGGCTGCGCCGATCGAAGCCGACCGCTTGTTTGCTGTCGTGGATGCCATGCCCATGCGCCGGCGGGAGATGGGCCGGTGACGGCGCGTCCGAGAGCACGAGCTACCTTGCCGACCCGAGGACTGATAGAACCGACTTGGGTTGAGCAGTTGCTGGATTTTCCGGATATGCGCCTGCTTCGATATTCATTGGCTTCGATGAGGGACAAGATGGTGGCCTTTGCACCCTGGCCTGGGCATTCGCTGCGGCAATTCGCTTTGCTGCTGCTTGCAGCAGCAGGCCTATGTTGGAACCATGCCGCCGTCGCGCAGACCGTTGCTGCACCACAGGCCGGATCGGCCAAAGCGACGGCAGACGACGCCCTTTTGCTGACGGTTTTCCTGCGCCATGACTAATCCCGGCCGCTTGGTGAGCTCAATGCACAATTGACCAAACAGGGGTTCTACAAGGCGTTTCCGCCGCCTGGCATCGAGGTGTTGAGCTGGTATGTGGCCATGGGCATAGGGCAGGTGGTGACTCTCCGCTTGCCGGCATCGCGCCTGCGCGAGGTCAACCGTGTTCTGGAGGATACAGCCTGGGGTGCTTACCGTACCGAGTTTTATCCCGCCTACGATTACAAGGCCGTCGCGGCTGCGGAGCATGACAAGGCGCAGTAATCCGCTGCAGACGGGCCTTCATGGATTGCGCCTTGTTGTCGCTTTGCGACGGAAGGGACAGGCATGAAGGGGATCATGCGCCCACCCAGTTGACGGTCTCATCTTGTTGAAGCGCCCGATGTTCGGAAGTTCAAAACCGGCACCCCTTGGTCTGCCTTGTCATGCCTACCCGGCACCTGCTTCCGGATTGCACCGGGATTAAGGCGGAGCCGGTCTTCAGGTGCAGGCAGTTTCAAGCCCGGGCAGCTTCGGCTACCGTTCATGTTTTCAGGGAGTGTGGCGCATTGAGTTTCTCGAGTGTCTTTGCGCGAGGCGTTTCGCTGGTGGGCGGCGGGGCGTTGGTGATGCGGCGGCTGAAGCATGGGGCGCCCGAACCGGCCTGGGGGAACGCTCCGGCCATTCCGGAGGCGAAGCCGCAGGGCAGCATCCCGACGCTGAAAATGCCGACGGCACGGGGATGGGACCCGGGGCAGACGCCGGTCGCGGCGCCGGGCCTCAAGGTC
>CAXTUO010000396.1:0-4421 GCA_964247175.1 uncultured Acetobacteraceae bacterium
GCCGGGCGGCGAGCAGCGTGCGGATCCCCGGCGCGAGGGCGGCCGCCAGTCCGGCCACGGTGTAGAGCGCAAGCCCCGCCATCAGCAGCGGCCGCCGCCCGTAGCGGTCGGACAACGGCCCGTAGGCGAGCTGTCCCAACGCCAATCCGAGGATGTAAAGGCTGACGGTGTTCTGCATCGCGCCGGCGCTGGCGCCCAGCTCGCGCGCCGCCCGCGGCAGGGCGGGCACGAACATGTGCATCGCCAGCGTGCCGCTGAGGGTGATCAGCGCCAGGAGCCAGAGCGGCGGCGCCGGCCTTGGCCCTGGCCCTGGCACCGGGACCGGCGCGCCGCCGGGCGGGGCGGCGTCCGGCATGGCCTGGCCGGGCGCCCTACTTCGCGTGCCGGATCGTGTAGTCGGCCATCGCCGACCAGTCCTTCTCGCCCATCCCGGCGTCCACCGCCTCGGCCATGCGCCCGCGCACGGCGTCGAGCATCGGCAGGCGCCTGCCGGCCGCGTCGGCGGCGGCGGCGGCCAGCCCGAGGTCCTTGAGGCCGAGCCGCGCCTTGAAGCCCGGCTCGTAGTGGCCGCCGGCGATGTTGGCGCCGTAGGTCTGGTAGGCGCGGCTGCCGAACAGCGTGCCCAGGATCAGCTCGAAAAAGGCGTCGCGCGGCAGGCCGTTCGCTTCGGTCAGCACCACCGCTTCCGCCATCGCCTCGATGGCCATGGTGATCATCATGTTGGCGGCGACCTTGGCGGCGTTGGCGCGGGCGGGCGCTTCGCCCAGGTCCCACACCTTGCGGCCCAGGACCTCGAGCAGCGGGCGCACTGTGTCCACGGCCGCCCGCTTGCCGGCGGCGAGGATGTTGAGCTGGCCGTCCCGCGCCACGTCCGGCCGGCCGAGCACGGGCGCCGACACGTAGCCGATCCCCGCCGCCTCGTGCGCCGCGGCGAGCTCGCCCGCGAACGCCACCGAGATGGTCGAGGTCACGACGTGGACCAGGCCCGGGCGCGCCGTTTGCAGCACGCCCGCGTCGAGCAGCACCTCGCGGATCGCCGGGTCGTCGGACAGCATGGTGAGCACGGCCTCCGCTTGGAAGGCGTCCGCGGGCTTGGCGGCCATGGCGACGCCCGCGATGCCCGGGTCGCCCGAGCGGTTCCACGCCCGGACCTGGTGGCCCGCCTTGACGAGGTTGGCCGCCATCGCGCTGCCCATGGCGCCGAGGCCGATGAAACCGACATCCATTGCTTGGACCCTCTCCGTTCCCTGGGCCGTTCCCCGGGGCCGCGGCGCCACCGGCGGCGCTGCACTCCGTGCTTTACTCGCAAGGGCCGTGCCGTGGATAGCGGGGGCGCGCGGTGGTGTCTCGGTTTGGAAGCCGGCTTGCGACCATACTTTGCCATTCGCGATCCGACAGCGTTGCCCCCCAAGCGGTCGTTCCGATAAGCCGGGCAATTCCCGTTTTTCCGTGCAGATCAAGCCGTTTTGGGAACAGTGCTTCGGGAACGGGTTTTGAAGACATGGCCCCAGCTCGCGCGCCGCGCCCCCGAACCGCGGCGGGTTTTCCCGCTGGACCTTCCCTTCTGGAAAGGCCGGCTAGGAAGCTCGCCCCTCGCGTGGCGTGATCCTGAAACCAGTCCTTCATTCGGAGGCCATACGTGACCGTATCCGTGCGGCACTGAGGAAGCGTCGCAACGCCGGATTGTCGTTGCGAGGCGACCAAGTCGCGCTGAAGGGAAGCCGCTCATCGAGGATCTCGACGAAGGCGACACCGGGGTAACCGATTGCCGCGTCGGCGCTGGTCGTGATCGTAACGCCCATGCCCAGCCCGACGCAATGCATCAGCGCTTCGCGACCGACGTCGATCATCCGAATCGTGGGACTGTTGCCGAGTTGGTATAACCGGGTGGTCAGGAAGTCGCGGATGTCCGGCCCTGAGTTGCGCGTGCTCACGATGAAATCAGCTTGGGCGAGCTGAGCGATCCTGCAGTGGGTGTGGCCTGCATACGGACCGTCGCTTGGCACCCCAGCGAACGCGCGGTCGATCCAGAGTTGCTCGGCATCGAGACCCTCGTGGGCCACCGAACTCAGCTGAAACGAGAGATCGAGTTCATGGGCGAGCAGCGCCGCGGCGTGTTGGTCGGGGGCGCCTTCGACCAGATCGACGGCAACGCGGGGATGCTCGGCGCGCCAGGCGGCAAGCAGCTCGCGCACGAACCCGGAGGCGATCGACGCGGTGATGCCGATCCTGACGCGTCCGGCAGCGGCCTCTCCTGCCGCCTGTGCGCCCGAGACCGCCACGTCCAGTTGCGACAGCGAGATCCGCACCTGTTCGAGAAAACGTCCACCGGCCGCGGTCAGCCGAACCCCGTTGCGGCCGCGTTCGACCAGCGAGACACCGATCTCATCCTCCAGGGCTGCGACCCGCCGGCTGACGATCGACTGTTCAACCCCGAGCCGCCGGGACCCACTTCGGAAGCCGCCGGTCTCCGCGACGGCGATGAAGCAACGAAGGTCTTTGAGCTCCAATCTTCCGCCCTCCCGGCCTGACGCTGCCATGATGCGATTTCTGCGGCGCACGATGCCAGCCGGTCATCACGCCGGGAGCGACCGATTTGGTGTCGAGCCTCGTTGATGTGCCAACGGACAGGAGCATCTGGCGCCATGACCGCGATGGCCACAATAGGCACGGACTGGAGCATGCGCCGCGGGCTGGTCGCCCTCGCGGTCGGCTACCAATGGTTCTACAACGGCGCCAACTTCCTGGCCTTCAAGATCGCCGGGGACGCCCTGCATCCGTTGATGGTGGCGACGCTGCGCTACTCGCTCGCGGCCCTCATCCTGCTGCCCTTCGCGCTGGTCCGCTGGCGGCGCTCGCCCGTGTCGGCTCGCGAGCTGGGCGGCGCGGCGTCCATCGGCGTGACGATGCTGGTGGTCAGTCAGGCGCTGGCGATCTGGGGCACGCATTTCCTTCCGGCCGGGGTGGCTGCGGTGTTCGGCTCGGCCTCGCCGCTCTTCCTGGCCCTGTTCGCGTGGGGACTGTTCCATCAGCCGCTGACGCGCCGACAGGTCGCCGGCGTCGCCATCGGCTTCGTCGGCCTCGCGTTGATGGGCTGGACGTCCGCCACCGGCGGCAACCTCCGGCCGATTGGCGCGGTGCTCGCGCTCGCCGCGTCGGCGGCCTGGGCGGCCGGGTCGCTGCTTGCGCCGCGGCTGGCGCTGCCGCGGGAGCCCGTGATCGGGCTTACCGTGCAGCTGGCCGCGGCAGGCATGGTGCTCGGTGCGATCGTCACCGTGTCGGGGATCGCCGCCACGACCCACCTCGCGCGCGTTCCGCTCGCGGCGTGGGGGGCGCTGACCTTCCTCATCGTGGCGAGCACGATGATCGGTTACGCCGTGTTCCTGACGCTCAACGCCAAGGTCTCGCCGACGCTCGCCAACACCTTCAGCTATGCCGCGCCGGTGATCGCCCTGTGTCTTTCCGCGCTGCTGCTGCACGAGCCCCTGACCCTCGTGAAGCTGGTGTCGGGCGGGATCGCCTTGCTGGGCGTCGCGCTGATGATCGGTCGCAGGACGCCCGGCGCATGGCAACGGGCCACCGTGGCGACGGAGGCATGATAAACAGCCTGCCCACCCCGGCGCCGATCACGGCGCCCGAACGCGAACTGCGCGCGAGCGCCCAGGGGCGCTTTCCGCGTTCACGAACCCTATGAATTCAACCGGAGTATTCGGCCATGGCAGTTCCACTTGAACCCACGCTGGTTCCGCGCGCGTTCAGCACGCCTCGTCATACAACGCGCTACCTCGAGTGCGGGCCGGCCGACGGACCGCTGATGATCTTCCTCCACGGCTGGCCGAGCATCGGCCTGATGTGGCGCACCCAGATGGACGCGTTCGCCGCCGACGGTTGGCACTGCGTCGCTCCTGATCTGCGCGGCTTCGGCGGCTCTTCCGCCCCTGCAGCCAACGACGCCTACACCATCGAGGGAGTCGTGGCAGACATGGCGGAACTCCATGACCACCTTGGCGGCAAGCCTGCGATCTGGGTTGGCCACGACTGGGGCTGTGTTGTGGCCGGTGCGTTGGTTGCTCATGAACCCAAGCGCAGCCGTGGCGTCGTGCTGACCTCGCTGGCGTATCAACTCGACGGGCACGCCCTGTGCACAATCGTCCCGCTGGTCGATCGGACGATCTACCCGGCCGACCAGTATCCGGACGGCCAATGGGACTACTACCGCTACTACACGAAGCACTTCGAGGCGGCGGTCGCCGACCTCGATGCAGACAAGGCGGCATCGCTGGCGTCGATCTTTCGGCCGGGCGACCCCGCCGCTGTCGGCAAGGTTGCGCCGCATGCGGTGGTCACGCGCAACGGAGGGCGCTTTGGCGCCGCGCACCGCGCCCCGCCGACGCAACCTGACCCGGCTCTCTGGCCGCCGG
>CAXTUO010000397.1:0-4419 GCA_964247175.1 uncultured Acetobacteraceae bacterium
GCCACGGGGTCGATGGCGGTGGTCGCCGTCGTGCCGGTGGTCGCGACGACCGCAGCGGGCCGCAGCCCGGCCCGGCGGTCCTCCGCGATCACCGCTTCCAGCGCGTCGGCCCGCATCGCGTGGGCGGCGTCGCAGGGCACGAGCCGCACGGTGTCGCGCCCCCACCCAGCCAGCAGCGCCGCCTTGTCCACGGAGCTATGGCTCTGGGCCGAGACATAGACGGTCAAGGGCGACGCTTCCGCCTGCAAGCCGCCGCGGGCCAGCGCGAAATCGGTCGCCCGCTCCCGCGCGCAGATCAGCGCGACCAGGGTGCTGGTGGAGGCCGTGTCCTGGATGACGCCGCTCCACGCGGCACCGAGGCCGAGCATTTGCCGCATCCAGTCGGTGAGGACCTCTTCCAGCTCGGTGAGCGCCGGGCTGGACTGCCAGGACAGGCCGAGCACGCCGAGGCCCGTGCTGGCAAGATCGCCGAGCACGCCGGACAGCAGGGCGTTGGCCGGGAAGTAGCCGAAGAAGCGGGGGTGCTGCCAATGGGACAAGCCCGGCATCACCAGGCACTGAAAGTCCTCGATAACCTGCCCGAACGGCTCGCCAGCCTGCGGCGGCTCGGCAGGAAACAACGCACGCACCGCGCCGGGCTCCGTGGGCGCCATGACCGGCCGCTCCGCCAGCGTTTCGCGGTAGTCGGCGATCAAGTCGATCAGGCGGTGGCCGTGCGCGCGGAACTCGTCAGGGGTCATGGCGCACCCGGCCGTGCGCGGCGCCGGGCGGGTCCGGCGGCGGCATGCCTGGGTGGAGACATGCCGCCGCCGGGTGCATCACACGCGGCCCGTGCGCACCATAGCCTCGCGGCGGGGCGCGCCGACGCTGCCGCCGAACCATGCCGCGACCGCGCCGAGCGCCAAGGCGACGAAGCCGAAGATGCCGGCGCTGGCGAGGCTCTTGCGCGTCACCTCGGCCGCTTGCTGCGCCTTCTGCTTCACCTGGTCCGCCGTTTGCCGGGCCTGCTGCTCAGTCTGCTGCAGCCGGGTGCGGGCCTCGTCGGGGCTGATGTTCGCCGTCTTGGCCAGGGCGTCCACGGCACGGTCCCGCGCCGCCGAGGCCGCGGCCTGGTCGCCGCTCACGCTGGCCCGGACGTAGGCCATGATGTCGTCCTGGGCGCTCTGGGCCTGGTCCGGGTTGGTCAGACGCTTGACCTGGGCCTGCAACGCGTCGCCGTTGGTGTTCTGCGCGACGCCCGACACGGCCGAAGCCGCGCCCCGCCCGGCGGCACCCACGGTGCTGCCCAGCGCGTTGAACGTGCCGCCGATGATCCCGCCGACCGCCGAGGTCAGCAGGTAGAAGATGACCAGCGTCGCCACGCACCACGACACGAAGCCGTGCCAATTCGCCGTGTTGCTGTCCGACGTGCCGCACAGCCGCCCGGCCACCACGCCGCCCACGAACGACGCGATGATGCCCGACAGCGTCCACCAGATCCCCGCGGTGAGCGAGAAGCCGGAGGCTGACGGGTTGTCGCCCGTGTTCGCGGCATCGAGCGACGACGCGCCGATGCCGATGCCGAGGATGTTCAGCAGGAGCTGCACGACCATCGCCGCGACGACGCCCGCCAGGATCGCGCCCCAGGACACGCGGTTGCGCATGAACGTGCGCTGGTCGTCCGGCACGACGGCATCGACCGATGTGCCGCCCGGGTAGGTGGGGATCAAGGCCATGACGCGCCCTCCGTCAACGGTGCATGAGGCGGGCGAGCACGTAGCCGACGCCGACCGCCCCGAGCAGGGCCACCATCGGGCGCTCCTTCAGCAGGCTGTCAACCTGCGCGCCGAGCGTGTCGGCGCCCTCGCTCAAGGCATCCTTGGCGGAGCCGTAGGCGTTCTGCAGTTGTCCGGTGACCTGGTCGGCCTTGCCTTCGGCCTGCATCTTGTTGTCGCCCAGCAGGCCGCCGGCAGCATCCTTCACCTTGCCGCCGATGTCGGTGGCACTGCCCTTGACGCGATCCTCGTCCATGTCCGTTCTCCTTTTCGTGCATCTGAACCGGTGCGTCCGATCCGATGTAATACCCTCTAACCGCGAAGCGCTTGGTCGGTTGCATGGAGGGCGGCAGAGACTTCGTGCCAAGGGTTCCGAAGCGGTCAACCATGCACGACGGAACCGGCAGCCCTCCGCCGCCTGGCGGCGAAGGGTTTCCGCGGTTCGCTGGCGTCAGTAGGCGGGACCTTGGCTGTTCGAGGATGGCGGCCGGGCCGCGCCGCCGGTCCCTCCGATGCCGATGTTGGGGTTGTTGCCAAGCGCACGCGTCCCGCCGCCGTTCGACTCGGTGACGCCGCTATCGAGCTTCGGATCAATGGCCGTGCGCTGTTGGCCGCATGCGCAAACAGCAACTCCAAGCGCAACGGTCATGGCGATACTGCGAAACATGGTTCTTCCTTTTTTGATCATGTGCCAGAGTCATGAATCACCAGCGCGCCTGCCTCCATGCGGGATGGCCCAGGCGCGCAGTTGCCGGCACCGCGTTCGGTTTCATGATGGCAAGGACAAGGGTGCCGGAACGCAACAGTCCACGAAAGTCGCAGGGATGACCATCACAAGCAGTCCCACCATCCCCGGCAAATCGACCTTAACCAACGTTTTACGATGATTGTGACATAAACAACACATTGGAGTGGCTTGGCTGTGCAAGCGCGCAGGTCCGGTCAGAGCAAAATAAAGAAACGTGAGGAAACCATGGACGATACGGCGGCGGTGCGGCGGGCAAGGCGGAACACCATTGGCGACTCCATCGGCCGCGCGGCGGACCGCTTCCGGGACCGCACCGCATTGCACTTCGGCGACCGGGCCTGGAGCTATGCGGCGCTCCATGCGGAGGCGACCCGGCTGGCGGCTGCGCTCTGCGCCACGGGGCTGGCCCGCGGCGACCGGGTGGTGGCCTTCGGGCGCAACTCCGACCGCTACCTGCTGTGCTGGCTCGCCTGCTGCAAGGCCGGGCTGATCCATGTTCCCGCCAACTATGCCCTGTCGCCGCCCGAGCTGTCGTTCATCGTCAGGCAATGCGGCGCCCGCCTGCTGCTGCATGACGCCGAGCTGGCCTCCACCGCGCAAGCCGCCGGCGCCCCGGCGGTCCAGCGCTTCGACGCGCTCACGCCCGCCGACGACCTGCCCGCGGAGGTCGGCGAGGATGTGGACGACGGCGACGTGGCGCAGATCCTTTACACTTCCGGCACCACGGGCGCCCCGAAGGGCGCGATGCTGACCCACCGCGCGCTGCTCACGCAGTATGCAAGCTGCATCATCGGGCTGGACTACACAGAGAGCGACCGCTCTCTTGCGGCGCTGCCGCTTTATCACACCGCGCAGATGCATGCGTTCACCATGCCGCAGCTCATGGCCGGGGCGGAAACCTTTCTGATCGAAAGCCCGGCGCCCGCCCGCTGCCTGGAGATGATCGAGCGGCACCGCCTGACCTCTTTTTTCGCGCCGCCCACCGTCTGGATCAGCCTGCTGCGCCACCCCGACTTCGCGACCCGCGACCTCCACACGCTGCAGAAGGCGTATTACGGCGCAGCCATCATGCCGGTCCCGGTGCTGCGCGAGTTGCGGGAGCGCCTGCCCGGCATCCGCGTTTACAACGCCTACGGCCAAAGCGAGATCGCCCCCGTGGCGACGGTGCTGCGTCCGGAGGAGCACGATGCCCGCCCGACCTCCGTCGGCCGCCCCGTCCTGCACGTGCAAACGCGCGTGGTCGATCTGGATGGGCGCGACGTGCCGCCGGGCGAGCGCGGCGAGATCGTCCACCGCTCCCCGCAGCTTATGCTCGGCTATTGGGACAACCCGGCGGAAACCGCCAAGGCGTTCGAGGGCGGCTGGTTTCACTCCGGCGACGTCGGCACCTTCGATGCCGAGGGCTACCTGTATGTCGTGGACCGCATCAAGGACATCATCAACACCGGGGGTGTCCAAGTCGCCAGCCGGGAGGTGGAGGAGGCGCTGTTCACCCATCCCGCCGTGTCGGAGGTCGCGGTCATCGCCGTGCCCGACCCGAAATGGATCGAGGCCGTCGCCGCCGTGGTCGTGCTGCGCGACGGCGCCGCCGCCACGGAAACCGAGCTGGTCGAGCACGCCCGCGCGAGGCTCGCGCCCTTCAAGCTGCCCAAGCAGGTGTTCTTCGCGGAAAGCCTGCCGAAGAACACCGCGGGCAAGCTGCTGAAGCGCGAACTCCGCCTCCGCTACGCCGGCACGGCCGCCGCGGTGATGGGGCTGGGGGACGCCTGACCCCGGCTACACCCCCAACCTACGCCTGGCCGTCACCCAGGTCCTCGTACCAGGTCCGCCCGTCCCGCTCGATCAGCGCGATGGCGGCGGTGGGCCCCCAGCTCCCGGCGGCGTAGGGCCGCGGCCGGTCGGCCCGGCTGCCCCAGG
>CAXTUO010000398.1:0-4417 GCA_964247175.1 uncultured Acetobacteraceae bacterium
GGCTTGGGGCACGACGTGCTCGGCTTGGACGCCGCGGCGGACGCAGTGCTGGCGGCGCAGGCCCATGCGGACGGCCAGGGCCTGCCGCTCGCCTACCGCGCCGGCACGGCCGAGGACCTGGTGGCGGAGGGCGCGCGGTTTCCCGTCGTAACGGCGCTGGAGGTGATCGAGCATGTGGCCGATCCGGCAGCCTTTCTCCGCCTGCTCGCCCGGCTGGTCGAACCCGGCGGCCTGCTGTTCGTGTCCACGCTGAACCGCACGCTGCGCTCGCTCGCAGTCGCCAAGCTGGGGGCGGAGTACGTGCTGCGCCTGCTGCCGGTCGGCACGCATGAATGGCAGCGATTCGTCACCCCGGCGGAGTTGGGAACCTACGGCAAAGCCGCCGGGTTCCGCGTGGCGGACATCAGCGGCATGGTGTTCGACCTGCGCGCCCGGCAATGGCGCACGGGCGCGGACTTGGCCGTGAACTACATCGCGATGCTGGAGCGCCGCCCGGCGGGTTAGCCGTCCGCCCGGGGCACCCAGGGGATACGCGCGACCTCGATGCCCTCGTCCGCCAACGCCTCCGCCTGCTCGGGCGTGCTTTCGCCGTAGATGCCGCGCTTATCGCTTTCGCCGCGGTGGATGCGCCGGGCCTCGTCGGCGAAACCGGGGCCGACGTAGTCGCAGTTGCGCTCGACCTCGGCGCGCAGCTTCTGCAGCATGGCCCGCACGTGGTCGGGCACCGCAACCCCGGCCTTCTCCGGGGCGGGGGGCGCGGGCACGGCGTCCGGGGCGCCGGAAACGTCCACCACGGCGGCGCCCTTCTTGATCCGCGGCGCCATCAGCGCCCGGTTGACGACCGTGTCGCCGCAGGCCGGGCAAGACACCAGGCCCCGCTCCGCCTGCGCGTCGAACGCGGCGCTGTCCCGGAACCAGCCGTCGAAATGGTGGTCGGCGCTGCAACGCAACTGGTAATGGATCATCCCCGGCCCACTTCAACGGGACCCGCTGCCCCGCCGCCCTGAGATGGCGAGGCCCGGCCGCATCGCAAGCTCACCCCTCGGCCAGCATCGGATCGAGCTTGCCGGCGCGCTCCAGCGCCATCAGGTCGTCGCAGCCGCCGACATGGCGGCCGTCGATGAACACCTGGGGCACGGTGGTCCGGCCGCCGGAGCGTGCCTGGGCCTCCTGGCGCTGCGCCGTGCCGTGCGGGGCGTCGATCTCCTGGAACGGCACGCCCTTCTTTTGCAGCAGCGACACGGCGCGCGCGCAGTAGGGGCACCAGGGCTGGGTGTAGATCTCAATGTTCGGCATCGTTTCCTCTGTATGTGCATGGAGGATCGGGGCGTGCTTCCAAGGATTGGGGTGCGACCGGGCGGCGTGCAAGCTATTCCAGCCGCGCATCCGCCACACGCGCCGCGACCAGCACGTCCACCCGGGCCACGCCCGCCGCCCGTAGCGCGAGGGCGCAGGCATCCGCCGTGGCGCCGGAGGTCATCACGTCGTCGATCAGCAGCACCCTGGAGTCCACGAGCTGCCCCTGGCGCGACGGCCGCACGGCAAAGGCGTCCGCAACCTCCGCCCGGCGCTCCGTGCCCGTCTTGTGCCCGAGGGACGGCGTGGCGCGGGTCCGGCGCAGCCCGTCCAGCACCGCCGGGCAGCCGGACAGCCGCGACAGGCGCTGGGCCAGCAGCGCCGACTGGTTGTAGCGGCGGGACAGCAGGCGCCGGCGGTGCAGCGGCACCGGGACCAGCCAATCCGCAGCAGCCAGCAGCGCCGCCCCGGCCCGCGCCATGTGCGGCGCCAGCGCCCGGGCGGTCTCGATCCGGTCGCCATGCTTGAACGGCAGCAGGATGCGCCGGGCCTGGTCGTCGTAGCGCAGCGCCGCCCGTGCCGCCGTCCACGCCGGCGGGTGCTCCCGGCAATCCGTGCACAGCCCCGAAGCCCCGCCCTGCATCGCCGAGCCGAACGGCCGCCCGCAGCACGCGCAGCACGGGTCGGTCACGAACCCCGTGCGCCGGAAGCAGGCGGCGCAGAACTGCCCCGGCGCCCCCACCGGCGCGTCGCAGGTTAAGCACTGCGGCGGCAGCAGCACATCCAGCAGCAACCCGACGCCCCGGCGTCCTGAGCTCCGCAGCCAAGCGGGGGCCAGCAGCCGGTCAGTGGCCAAAGCTCACCGTGCCGTCACGCGCGATCCCCTGCGGCAGGTCGATCTCCCAATCCAGGTACGCCTGCATCGCCGCTTCCACCCCCGTGTTGCGGTCGTAGGGGCGCAGGTGAACATCGGCGCAGGCTTCGTCCGGCGGGTCGGCACGGTCGGCGGCCAGGGTGTTGCCCGCGGCGGCCCACGCGGCGGTCCCGCCGTCCACCGCCTGCACCGGCGCGGCGGTCAGGCTCTGCAGCTCCGCCACCGCGAGCCGGGCCAGCACGCCGTCGGGCGAGGTCGCGACGACGCGCTTTGCGCGGGCCAGCCGGTCGCGCAGCGCGTCGAGCCGGGTGCGGATGCCCCAGACGGCGCCCGGGATGTGGCCGGCGCGGAACTCCACGCTGCGGGCGAGATCGACGACCAGCGCGCCTTCAAGGTCGCCCGGCGCGGCCAGGGGCACGTCCGGCAAGCAGGGCCGCGGCGCAGCCGAAGCCGGTTCGGCGTCATCCAAACCGCCCTCCACGGCGAACACGTCGCGATGGCCCATCTGCCGCAGCCAGGCCCCGGCCATGCGGGCGCGCACGCCGTCGTCGTCCAGCAGGGCGATGCGCGCGCCGCGGACGGCGATCCACTGGTCGGTCGCCTGGACCAACTGGCCGCCCGGCGCGTTGCGACTGTCCGGGCGGCGGCGCTCCGCGAACTCGCCGGGATCGCGCACGTCCAGCACATACAGCGTGCGGTCCGGGTCCTCCAGGAACCGCTCCAGGTCCAGCGGCCCGATCACGCCAACGCCTGACGCCTCGGCAAAGGCGCGGGCGCGGCCGAGCGCGACGCCCGCGGTGGCCGGGACCCCCGGGGCATAGCGCCGGGTTTCCCCGCGCTCGCACTGAAAGCCGGCGAGTTCCCAGCTCATGGTGCCGTTGCGCAGCGCCACCACCGGGTTCGGCACCCCGGCGCGGCGCAGGCTTTCGGCGCCCAGGATGCTGCGGGTGCGCCCGGCGCAGTTCACCACCACCAGCGTCACCGGGTCCGGCGCCAGGTCGCCGATGCGGTAGGCCAGCTCGCCGCCGGGCACGTTGATCCCGGTGGGGATCGACATGCCGCGGAATTCTTCCAATGGCCGGCTGTCGAGCACCACCATGTCGCGTCCGGCGTCGATCCAGCGTTTCAGCTCGGCGGCATCGACGCTCTCGGTGCCATAATGGTGCTCGACCCATTCGCCGAACGCCTTGCTCGGCACGTTCACGCCGCTGAACAGCACGAACCCTGCGGCGTCCCAGGCCGGCGTGCCGCCGTCCAGCACGTGCAGGTCGGTGGCGCCCTGCCCGGCCAGGTACTCGGCCAGCCGCTCCGCCAGGCCCCGCCCGTCATCGACGCAGACGATCCGGGTGCCGAGGCGCGGCAGCAAGACGGGCACGCGCAGCTCGGCGCGGGACAGCGGACACGGCACTGCCCAGAATAGGTGGGCGGCGCCGAACTCCCCTTCCTCCCGCGCGTCCAGGACCGCCAGCTCGCGTCCGTCCGTGATCCAGTTGCGCAGGGTCGCGGGGTCGATCCGGTTCATCGGTTCGCGGTGGGCTTCATGAAAGCCTTGTTGTAAGGCTGCACCGTGCCTTGTTCGAGGTCGAAGCCCTGGCGCGCGTCCAGCTTCTCCAGCGCCAGGCCGTACACGTGCAGGTGCCGGGTCGGCGCGGTGCCGAAGGTGTGGATGCTGTGGATGTCCTCCGGCATCAGGGCGATGCCGCGGCCCGGCTCCACCATCACCTCGCGCGCCAGTTCCAGGCTGGCCTTGCCGGGCACCGAGCCGTCATCCGTGCGGCGGTACACCCGGTTCAGCTCCTGGCCGTCCACCGCCGACACCACGGCCCAGGTGGTGTGGTCGTGCGGCTTGGTGGAGTTGCCGGGGTTCAGCGCCAAAAGGTAGATGGCGAACCTTCCGTCCGGGTCCTCTTGCAGCAGGTAACGCCGGGACCCCTTCTCGCCCTCGGGCGGCGGGGGGAACTCGGCTTGCGGGAACAGCGCCTCGTGCCCTGCGAGGTCCAGCATCTCGGCCAAGATGGCGTCGAGCGCCGGGCGGGTGACGCCCTTCTCGCGCTCGATGGCCTTGATGCGGTCCATGGCGGCGGCGACGGCGGCGGTGCGGGCGGCGGAGGCTGCGGGCGCGTTCATGGGTTGTCCCCTTGGCTGTCGTCCGCGCAGCTTACCGGGTGCGCGGCGGCGCGGTCAAAACGCTTGGCATCGGGACAGCGCGTCCGCACATGATTGGGATGAGCGATCCCACCGTTTCCG
>CAXTUO010000399.1:0-4400 GCA_964247175.1 uncultured Acetobacteraceae bacterium
CTGTAATAGTGCGCGGTCCCCTTCCATTCACAGAAGCTGGTTCGAGCGCTCTCTGCCAGCACCCCTGGAGCAAAAGCCGTCATCGGCAGATAGAACCCCGGAGGATGATAGGTCTCCAACACGCGCCACGCCGCCACGGTGTCGAGAATGGTCTGGCCGGCGAACACGATCCGCACCCGACGGCGCGCAGGTTCCAGCCGCGGCGGGCGTGGATAATCGGCGACGATCTCCCGGGCGTGCTGCAACAACTGTCTCCCGCATATTGGGCATGGGATATCGCATCGGTGCCGGCGCTTGCTAAGGGCGGCGCGAAATCAAGCGAGGCCGCCGGCGATCAGAAGCCGACCCTTGCCGTGGCCGAAGCCGCAGGGTAGCAGCGACTTGGGGCCGGGCCGCACCGGCCTCTCAACTTGGCTTAGGCCCAACCGCGCCATGTGGCCGGTCGGGTCCGGGAAGGATATGCAATGTCAGTCAATGTTCTTTACACAACCTCCGCCACGGCGACGGGCGGGCGTGACGGCCGGGCCGCGACGACGGACGGCTCGCTCGACGTGAAGCTGGCCACTCCCAAGGAGCTGGGCGGCGGCGGCGGCGACGGCAACAACCCGGAGCAGCTGTTCGCGGCCGGCTACAGCGCGTGCTTCCTGGGCGCGATGAAGTTCGTCTCGTCCCAGGGTGGCCCGAAGGTGCCCCCCGACACCAAGGTGAACGCCACGGTCGGGATCGGCCCGCGCTCGGAAGGCGGTTTCGGCCTCGACATCGAGCTGGACATCTCGTTGCCGGGCCTGGACCGGGCGGAGGCGGAGGCGCTGGTGGACAAGGCCCATCAGGTCTGCCCGTATTCCAACGCCACCCGGAACAACGTCCCGGTGCGCCTCAAGGTCGTTTAAGCATCGAGCGGGCGCCCTGGCACACGGAGCGCCCGCTTTTTTGCTGCGCCGTTTCGGCCGTCCTGAGCCGGGCCGTCAGATCGTCAGGGTCCCGGCGCGCGCGCGGTCATACCGGGCGGCAACGGCGTCCCAATCCACGACGTTCCACCACGCCGCCAGGTAGTCCGCCCGGCGGTTCCGGTATTTCAAGTAATAGGCGTGCTCCCACACGTCGTTGCCCAGCAGCACCTGGCCCCTTTCCATCAGCGGCGTGTCCTGGTTGGGACGTGCGGCCAGCCCCAGCTTGCCCGAAGGCTCCACCGTCACGAATACCCAGCCCGATCCAAATTGGCTCAGGCCCATGCGGTTGAACGCCGTCCGCATCGCCTCCATGCCGCCCAGGTCGCGGTTGACCGCTGCGAGCAAGGCCCCGGAAGGCCGGCCGCCACGGCCACCCATCACCTGCCAGAACATGGTGTGGTTGGCATGGCCGCCGCCGTTGTTGCGCACCGTCGCGCGCACAGCCTCCGGCAGTTCGTGCAGTCGCGCCAGCGTTTCATAGAGCGGCCTGTTGACCAAAGCGGGGTAGTCTTTCGCCACGCTGTTCAGCGCCGCCACATACGCGGCGTGGTGCCGGTCGTGGTGCAGCAGCATCGTCTCGGCGTCGATATGCGGCTCGTTGGCCTCCGGCGCGTAGGGCAGCGGCAGCAGCGTAAACGAACCCGGCATTGCGTCGGACGCGGCACCGGGCGTAGCTTGGGCAAAGACACGCGGGGCCGCCACCGCCGCGATGCCGGCGGCACCAAGAAGGGTGCGGCGTGTTGTCGTCATCGGGCTTCCTCCGTTTCTGAGATTTCATCTACGGGCGTGGGGAACGCCGCCGCCATCAGGGCAACGGTGTAAGGGTCGCGCGGGCTGGCGAACAGCGCATCCGCCGGGCCTTCCTCGACCACCCGCCCCGCGCGCAGCACGGCGACGCGGTGGGCCAGCGCCCGCACCACGGCCAGGTCATGGCTGATGAACAGGTAGGCCAGGCCGTGCCGGGCTTGAAGGGTCCGCAGCAGGTCCACGATCTGCGCCTGCACGGAACGGTCCAGCGCGCTGGTCGGCTCGTCCAGCACCAGGAGGCGCGGTTTCAGCACCACCGCACGGGCGATGGCGACGCGCTGGCGCTGGCCGCCGCTGAACTCGTGTGGGTAGCGCCCTGCCGCGTCGGCGGGCAGCCCGACCTCCCCCAGCGCCGCCGCGACGCGGGCCTCGCGCTCGCGCCGTTTCAGCCGAGGCTCGTGCACGCGCAGGCCCTCGGCGACGATCTCCCCCATGCTCATGCGAGGCGACAGGCTGCCGTACGGGTCCTGGAACACAATTTGCATGGAACGGCGCAGCGGGCGCAGCCGGGCTTGCGGCAGCGCCGAGATGTCCTGCCCGGCGAACGCCACCCGGCCCGTCGCCGCCTGCATCCGCAGCAGCGCCAGCCCAACCGTGCTCTTGCCGGACCCGCTTTCCCCCACCAGGCCCAGCGTTTCCCCTTCGCGGATCGCAAGGCTCACCCCGTCCACCGCCCGCACCTCTCCCACCACCCGGCGCAGCAGGCCGCGGCGGACCGGGAACACGACGCGCAGGTCCTGCGCCTCCGCAAGGACCGGCGCCGCGGCCGGCACCGGGGCGGGCTGGCCGCTGGGTTCGGCGGCGATCAGCATGCGGGTGTACGGGTGCCGCGGCGCGCGGAACACCTCGGCCACCCGCCCGCTTTCCACGATGCGGCCGTCCTTCATCACGCAAACCCGGTCGGCGACGCGCCGCACCACGTTCAGGTCATGGCTGATCAGCAGCAAAGCGAGGCCCCGCGCCGCCTTTTCCCGCGCCAAGAGGTCCAGGATGCCGGCCTGGATCGTCACGTCCAGCGCCGTCGTCGGCTCGTCGGCGATCAGCAGCTTCGGGTTGTTCGCCAGCGCCATGGCGATCATCACCCGCTGCCGCTGCCCGCCGCTGAGCTGGTGCGGGAAGGCCTGCAGCCGGGCTTCCGCGTCGGGGAAGCCCACGCGCCGCAACAGGTCGGCGACGGCGCCGCGGGCGGGCTTGCGGCCATGCAGCGCCAACGCCTCCGCCACCTGGCGGCCGATGCTGTGCAGCGGATTCAGGCTGGTCATCGGCTCCTGGAACACGATCCCGGCCGTGTCGCCGCGTGCGGCCTGCAGCCGCTCCGGCGTCGCATCCAACATGGAGGTCCCGCCCAACGTGACAGCGCCCGTGCAGACCGCCCCCGGCGGCAGCAACTGCAGGATCGACAGCGCGGTCAGCGACTTGCCGGACCCGCTCTCGCCGACCAGCGCCAGGGTCTCGCCTTGACTGAGGGTGAAGCTCACCCCGTCCACCACCCGCCGCGGGCCGAACGCCACCGAAAGGTTCCGCACGTCCAGCATCAGGGCTGCTTGCGCGGGTCAAAGGCGTCGCGCACCGCCTCGCCGATGAAGATCAGCAGGGTCAGCATGCCGCCGAGCACGACGAACGCCGTCATGCCAAGCCAGGGCGCCTGCAAGTTGTTCTTGCCCTGCGCCACCAGCTCGCCCAGCGACGGCGAGCCGGGCGGCAGGCCGAAACCGAGGAAGTCGAGGCTCGCCAGCACCGTCACCGAGCCGGACAAGGTGAACGGCAGGAAGCTCAGCGTCGCCACCAGCGCGTTCGGCAGGATGTGCCGCGCCATGATGGCCCCGTTCGACACGCCCAGCGCCTGCGCCGCCCGCACGTAGTCGAGGTTGCGCCCGCGCAGGAACTCCGCCCGCACCACGCCCGTCAGCGCCATCCAGGAAAACAGCAGCAGGAACACCAGCAGCGTCCAAAACGTGGGCGTCACGATGCTGCCCAGGATGATCAGCAAGTAAAGCTGCGGCATCCCGGACCAGACCTCGATGAACCGCTGGAACAGCAGGTCGGTCAGCCCGCCGTAGAAGCCCTGCACCGCCCCGGCCGCGATGCCGACCAGAGAGGACACGATTGTCAGCGTGAAGCCGAACAGCACCGACAGCCGGAACCCGTAGATCACCCGCGCCAGCACGTCGCGCGCCTGATCGTCGGTGCCCAGCAGGTTGCGAAGGGACGGCGGCGCCGGAGCCGGGGTGGGCAGGTCCTTGATGACCGTGTCGTAGCGGAACGGGATGGCGGGCCAGAGCATCCAGCCATGCGCGTTGATCGCGGCGGCAAGCTGCGGGTCGGTGTAGTCGGCCTCCGTCGGCAGGAAGTCATCTCCAAATGTGTCCTCGCTGTAATCGCGCAGCACCGGCGCGTAGAACCGGTTGTCGAAACGGATCAACAGCGGGCGATCATTGGCCAGGAACTCGGCGAACAGGCACAGCAGGAACAGCGCCGTGAAGATCACGAGCGACCACGCGCCGCGGCGGTGCGCGCGGAAGATCGCGAGGCGCCGCCGGGTGATCGGCGTCAACGCCGCGCCTCAAAGTCGATGCGGGGATCAACCGCGGTGTAAAGCAGGTCGCCCACGATCTGCAGCACCAGGCCGAACAGGGTGAAGAT
>CAXTUO010000400.1:0-4372 GCA_964247175.1 uncultured Acetobacteraceae bacterium
AACACATCCGGCGGGCACCGCCCTCCGGACGGTGGCTGTGGCGTGCGCCACGGCGAAAACCCTGCCGCACGGGAAATGTGCGGCAACAGCGGGAACAGGAAAAGGAGGTTCCAACCATGTCTGACGTCAACATGCGGGCCAGCTCGAGTTCGGGGCTGACCGACTCGGAGGCGCGCGAGTTCCACAGCATCTTCGTCACCAGCTTCATCGTGTTCACGGTGATCGCGATCATCGCGCACTTCCTGGTCTGGCAGTGGCGCCCGTGGCTGCCTGGGCCGAACGGCTACGGGCCGACGACCACGTCGTTGCTGGACGGCGCCGCCTTCGTAAAATCATTCCTGGCGTAGGGGAGAATCCCGATGTGGCGTGTATGGCTGCTTTTTGATCCGCGTCGCGTGCTCGTCGCGCTGTCCGTGTTCCTGTTCGTGCTGGCGCTGCTGATCCACTTCATCCTGCTCAGCACGAGCCGGTTCAACTGGCTGGAAGGCCCCGTCCGCGGCGGCAACTCGGCCCAGTTGGCGCCACTGCCGCAGGCGTCGCCCAACACCAACCGATAGCATCCGATCAACCCAAGCCGTGGCAGTGGGCGCCGCCGGGCCATCCTGGCGCCGCCCACCGCCCGCACCCCGCTGGACCGAAGGGTTTTCACCATGGCGATGCTCACGTTTGAGGAGAAGTACCGCGTCCGCGGCGGCACCCTGGTCGGCGGCGACTTGTTCGATTTCTGGGTTGGCCCGTTCTACGTGGGCTTCTTCGGCGTCACGTCGATCTTCTTCTCGGCGCTCGGCACCGCGCTGATCATCTACGGCGCGGCCATCGGCGGCGATTGGAACATCTGGCGCATCAACATAGCCCCGCCGGACCTCCGCTACGGCCTGGGCTTCGCGCCGCTCCGGGAAGGCGGGCTGTGGCAGATCATCACGATCTGCGCCATTGGCGCCTTCGTGTCCTGGGCGCTGCGCCAGGTGGAGATCAGCCGCAAGCTCGGCATGGGCTACCACGTCCCGTTCGCGTTCAGCGTGGCGATCTTCGCCTATGTCGCGCTCGTGGTGATCCGCCCGGTGTTGATGGGCGCATGGGGGCACGGCTTCCCGTACGGCATCCTGAGCCACCTCGATTGGGTGTCCAACACCGGCTACCAATACCTGCACTTCCATTACAACCCGGCGCACATGCTGGCGGTGACGTTCTTCTTCACGACGACGCTCGCGCTGTCGATGCACGGGGCGCTGGTGCTGTCGGCGGCGAACCCGCCCAAGGGCCAGGCGGTGAAGACGGCGGAGCACGAGAACACGTTCTTCCGCGACACCATCGGCTGGTCCATCGGCACGCTGGGCATCCATCGGCTCGGCCTGTTCCTGGCGCTGTCCGCCGGGTTCTGGAGCGCCGTGTGCATCATCATCAGCGGACCCTTCTGGACCCGCGGCTGGCCGGAATGGTGGGGCTGGTGGCTCAACCTGCCGATCTGGCGATAACGAAGGGTCCAACTTAGGGGGAGTGAGCGAAACCATGGCCGAGTACCAGAACCTGTTCACCCGCGTCCAGGTCCGCGGACCCGTTTACGCCGGGGTGCCCGTCACCGGCACCAGCTGGACCCGGTCCGGCAAGCCGTTCTACATCCACCTGTTCGGCGTGCTCGGCGACGCGCAGGTCGGGCCGCT
The DNA here is from genome assembly GCA_964247175.1 of uncultured Acetobacteraceae bacterium. Lineage (GTDB taxonomy): Bacteria > Pseudomonadota > Alphaproteobacteria > Acetobacterales > Acetobacteraceae > CAHJXG01. The sequence continues at coordinate 1,662 of CAXTUO010000400.1, forward strand.
TTACCTGGGCATCACCGGCGTCGCCTCGCTGATCTGCGGCTTCATCGCGTTCGAGATCATCGGCCTCAACATGTGGGCGTCGGTGGATTGGGACCCGGTGCAGTTCATCCGGCAACTGCCCTGGCTGGCGCTGGAGCCGCCGCCGCCGGGCTACGGCCTGCACTTGCCGCCGCTGGGGCAGGGCGGCTGGTGGCTGCTGGCCGGGTTCTTCCTCACGGCGTCCATCCTGCTGTGGTGGACCCGGGTGTACCTGCGGGCGAAAGCGCTCGGCATGGGAACACACGTCGCCTGGGCCTTCGCGTCGGCGATCTGGCTTTACCTGGTGCTTGGCTTCATCCGGCCGCTCTTGATGGGAAGCTGGGGAGAGGCGGTGCCGTTCGGCATCTTCCCGCATTTGGACTGGACCGCGGCGTTCTCCATCCGCTACGGCAACCTGTTCTACAACCCGTTCCACATGCTTTCCATCGTGTTCCTGTACGGCTCCACGCTGCTGTTCGCCATGCACGGCGCGACCGTGCTGGCCATCAGCCGCTTCGGCGCGGAGCGGGAGTTGGAGCAGATCATCGACCGCGGCACCGCGTTCGAGCGGGGCACGCTGTTCTGGCGCTGGACCATGGGCTGGGCCGCCTCGGCCGAGAGCATCCACCGCTGGGCCTGGTGGTTCGCGATGCTGACAACGATCACCGGCGGCATCGGCATCCTGCTGACCGGGACGGTCGTGGACAACTGGTTCCTGTGGGGCGTAAAGCATGGCATCGCGCCCAACTACCCGCCCGTTTGGGGCCAGGTCGTTGACCCGGCGCTGACGCAAGGAGCCGTTCAATGATCCCCGGCATGAGGCTTGCCTTGGGCCTGGTCGGCGCGGTGGGTGCGACCCTGCTCGGGATCGCGATGATCTCCGAGTTCCAAACACCGCCCATCGTGTCCGTGCAGCGCGGCTTCCGCGGCGTGGCGATGGAAACGAACTACAACGAGAAGCAGCTCGCCACCTATCTCGCCAAGAACAAGGTGCCGGCGTCGCTGCCGGACGCGCCGGCGGCCGGGCCGAAGGCGGGGGTGGTTTACAAGAACGTGCAGGTGCTGGGCGACCTCAGCGTCGGCCAGTTCACCCGCCTCATGGTGTCGCTGACCAGCTGGGTGGCGCCAAAGCAGGGCTGCGCTTATTGCCACAACACCGCCAACATGGCCGAGGACAACCTTTACACCAAGATCGTGTCCCGGCGCATGATCCAGATGACGCAGAACATCAACGCCAACTGGCAGCCGCACGTGCAGCAGACCGGCGTGACCTGCTACACCTGCCACCGCGGCAACCCCATCCCGAGCAACGTGTGGTTCAACGATCCCGGCCCGAAAACGCCGGGCGGCACCATGGTCTCGGCGGGGCCGACCACGGGCAAGAACATCGTCGCGCGGAACGCGGACAACGACGCGCTGCCCTTTGACCCGTTCACCCCGTTTCTGGAACACGATTACCCGATCCGCGTCCAGGGCATCCAGGCGCTGCCCGGCGACAACCGGCACTCGATCAAGGAGGCCGAGTGGACCTGGGCGTTGATGATGCACTTCTCCCAATCGCTCGGCGTGAACTGCAGCTACTGCCACAACAGCCGCTCGTTCAGCGACTGGAGCCAGAGCACGCCGCAGCGCGTGTCCGCCTGGTACGGCATCCGGATGGTGCGGGAGCTTAACAACGATTACCTGAAGTCGCTCACCAACGCCTGGCCGGCCAACCGGCTGGGTTCGGTGGGCGACGCGCCGAAGCTCGCCTGCGCCACCTGCCACCAGGGCGTGTTCAAGCCGCTGTACGGGGTGAGCATGCTCAAGGACTTCCCGTCGCTGGCGCATCCCGGCGGGGCAGGGGTCGCCTACCTCAACGCCGCCTGGACGCCGCCGGCCGGCACCCTGGAGCGGGCCCTACCTGGCGACCAAGGAAAAGCCCCCCAGTAGGCTCCAAAGGGGCGCGGCCCATGCGGCCGCGCCCCGTTCGCGCTTCGGCCTTGCCGGCCTTCGATCCTTCCCCATCATATCCAATTCACGTGGGAAATTTCGCTGCGCGGGTTGCGATGCGCCGCTCGTTATGCGACCGCTTCCGCGGGAACTGGTTTCGTTGAAGGGCAGGGGTCGTGCATGGACAGCATGGAAGTCAACAAGGCGGTGGCCGCGTTCCTGATCGCGGGCATCGCCTTCATGGGGTCCGGGCTGATCAGCGACGCCCTGGTGCATCCGAAAGCCATCAAGGGCACCGCCATCAAGGTTGACCTGCCCAGCGAGCAGACCGCCGCCGCCGCGCCGGCCGAGGCGGAGCCGCCGATCGCCGCCCTGCTCGCGTCCGCCGACCCGGGCCGCGGCGAGGCGGGCGTCAAGAATGCCGGCTGCGTCGCGTGCCACAGCTTCAACGAGGGCGGCAAGGCCGGCGTCGGCCCCAACCTGTACGGCGTCGTCGGCGCGCCGCACGGCCACATGGAGGGCTACGCCTATTCGGCGGCGATCAAGGGCAAGGAAGGCCCCTGGACCTATGACGAGCTGAACGAGTGGCTGAAGAAGCCCAACGCCTACGCGCCCGGCACCAAGATGAGCTATGCCGGCCTGTCGGACCCGAAGAAGCGGGCCGACATCATCGACTACCTGCATACCCTGGCCAAGGACCCCGTGCCGTTCCCCGCGGCCCCGGAGCAGAAGGCTGACGCCGCCGCGCCCAAGGGGGCCGC
>CAXTUO010000401.1:0-4371 GCA_964247175.1 uncultured Acetobacteraceae bacterium
CGATCGGCCTGTGCGTGCAGCGCATCTGCGAGGCGGTGCTGCGCAACGAGCGCGCTGTCCTCGCCGTCTCGACGCTGCTGCAGGGCGAGTACGGGATCGAGGGCGTGTATCTCGGCACGCCGTGCGTCGTGGGAAAGAACGGGGTGGAGCGGGTGATCGAGCTGGACCTCGACGTGGGAGAGCGCGAAGGCATGCAGGCGTCGTCGAACCTGCTAAAGGGCTTGCGGCAGGATCTTCCAAAAGAAGAAAGAGCATAGCCCGGCCCGCGCCGGCCTGCGTTTTAGACGGGTGCGAATGCGCCGATACCCGGCCGCAACGGGGTGGACAGCCCAGCATGGCTGCCGCTTACGGCTGGCCCCCAAGGCTGGGACGTTCGAGGTCCCCTTCGCATCGTGATGCGACCCACCGCAACTTCGTTCCAGCCGCATGCTTTAGGAATGGGTGTCCGTCTTGCGGCCTGACGGGCCGCTGCTGGACCTAACAGGAGGCCAGCATGGCCAAAGCTTTGAACGACCTCGCTGCAGCAGGGGTTTCCGTTTGGCTCGACGATCTGAGCCGACCCCGCATCCAGACAGGCAGCCTGGCCCGCATGGTCGCCCAAGGCGACATCGTCGGCATCACCACCAATCCGACGATCTTCGCCAAGGCCATCGGCGCCGGGTCGGGCTACGAGGACCAGTTGCGCGACCTGGCGCTGCGTGGCACCGCCATCGGCGAAACGCTCCGCCTCCTGACCACGTGGGACGTCCGGGCCGCCTGCGACATCCTGCGCCCGGACTATGACCGCACGGAGGGCCGCGACGGGCGGGTGTCCATCGAGGTGGACCCTCGCATCTCCGGCGATGCCGACCGCACCGCGGCCGAAGCGCGCGGGCTGTGGTGGCTGGTCGACAGGCCCAACCTGTTCATCAAGATCCCGGCCACCCTGGCCGGCTTGCCGGCGATCACCGCCAGCCTGGCCGACGGGATCAGCGTGAACGTCACGCTGATCTTCTCGGTGGAGCGTTACGAGGCCGTCCTGGAAGCGTTCCTTGCCGGCCTGGAGAAGCGGCAGGCGGCTGGGAATGATCTGCACGGCATCGAGAGCGTGGCATCGTTCTTTGTCAGCCGGGTGGACACCGAGGCCGACCGGCGGCTTGCCGAGCTCGCCGCGCAAGGCGATGGTCAGGACAACGTGGAGGATGCGCAGCGCCTGCACGGCCAGGCCGCCATCGCCAACGCGCGGCTCGCCTACCAGGCCTACGAGGCCGCGCTCGCTTCCCCGCGCTGGAAAGCGCTGGCGGCCAAGGGCGCCCGGATGCAGCGCCTGCTCTGGGCCTCCACGGGCGTCAAGGACAAGGCGTTCGAGGACACGCGCTACGTCACCGAGTTGGTCGCGCCCGACACGGTGAACACCATGCCGGAAGCGACGCTGCAGGCCACAGCCGACCACGGCAGGGTGCATGGCGACACCATCCGGGGCAGCTACGACGCCGCCCACGCCGTCCTTGCCGACCTGGCCCGGCTCGGCGTGGACATGGCCGACGTCGCCATCCGGCTCGAGGAGCAGGGCATCGCCTCTTTTGCCAAGAGCTGGGACGAGCTGATCGCGTCGGTGACGGAGCAAATGGAGAAGGCCGGGGCCGAGGTGATGCCCGCTGGCGCCGTGACGCCGGCCAGCGGCGACGGAGGGCAAGCCCCTGCTCCGGCCGCTGCGGCTCCCAGACAGTCTTCCGCAGCAGCACGGGCCTGAGCGCTCCGGCCCGGATTGCCCGCGCCGAAGCGATTGAGCGGAGTGGAAGGGAGCGGTGCCGGTGCTGTCGCAGCGTTCCCTGCCGGCTTCAAAGACGGCCGAGCAGGTAGCCGACACCGACAGCGACCAAAAGCGACGGCACGGGATGCTGCGTGACGAAGCCGCCTGCGCCTCTGCCAGGCGCTGCAGCAGCCTTGAGTCCGGATGCCCGGGCAAACGTCCGGTTCTTCCGCAGCCGGCGCGAGGGGTGCTTCGGCGCGGCCACGGCCGGCAGGGGTGCTTCGCGGGTGACGTCGGCGTAGACGTCCCGCATCTTGCTGCCGAGCTTGTCGATTTGGCTCTCGTCCATGTCGCGTCCTTTGACAGCAGGCTTCACCGGCACCCGAGGGCTGCAGGAGAATGCAGTTCACACAGTCTGTCTGGACGCTTCCAGGGCTGCAAGGCAAGAGAGCGCCAAGTCGCCACCGCGTTGTTGAGCGCGGGCCAGGCGAACCGGGCAGCGGGTGGACGCCTTATGGAAGCTTCCCAGCCATCGCCGCTGCTGCCTGTTCACAGCAGGCAATTTCCCCTGCTTCCCATTCCAGGAGAACCCGCCCATGCCGAAAGCCGTGATCTTCGACGTCGATGGCACCCTGATCGACTCCGTCGACCTGCATGCGAAGGCGTGGCAGGACGCGTTCGGCGAGTATGGCCGCGAGATCCCGTTCGACGACATCCGCGGTCAGATCGGCAAGGGCGGGGACCAGTTGATGCCGGTGTTCTTGAGCGAGAACGACCTTAAGGCGTTCGGGGAGGAACTGGAGGAGCGCCGGGGCGCGATCCTGAAGGAGCGCTACCTGCCGAAGGTGAAGGCCTTTCCCGAAGTGCGCGCCTTGCTCGAGCACCTGCGGTCGAAGAACGTGGACATCGCCCTGGCCTCGTCGGCCAAGGAGGATGAACTTGAGGTCTACAAGAAAGCAGCCGACATCGAGGACGTGATCGACGAGCAAACCTCGTCCGACGACGCCGAAAGCAGCAAGCCGAACCCCGATATCTTCCTCGCTGCCCTGGACCGGCTGGGCAAGCCCGATCCCAAGGACGTGATTGTCGTCGGCGACACGCCCTACGACGCCGAGGCTGCGGGCAAAGCGGGCCTGCGCACGGTCGGCCTGCTGTGCGGCGGGTTTCCGGAGGACAGCCTGCGCGAAGCCGGCTGCGTCGCGATCTACCGGGACCCGGCAGACCTGCTCGCCCATTATGAGGCCTCGCCGTTGTCCGAACCCCCTACGTCGTGAGCCGGCCATTCGCCGGGTTAGCGGTCGCCCTGCTGTGCATCGGCTGCGCCCTGGCGACGGCCACGCCGCCGCAGGTCGAGGTGGTGGCCGTCCGGCTGCGCGACGTCGGCCTGCTCGACCAGACGCTGGACGTGACCCTGTGCGTCACCAATCCGAACGCTTCGGAGCTGGCATTCCGGCGCATCCGGGTCGCGGTGGACACGGCAGGCAGCCCGTTGGCAGAGGGAACCAGCGAGGCGCCGGTGCGCCTGCCGCCACGGTCGTCGATCCTGGTGCCGTTCACCGTCGTGAGCACGGTGCGCAACCTTGGCTCCCAGCTGCTTGGCATCCTCGGCACCGGAGCGGTCGAGTACCGGGTGCATGGGTCCATCGTGCTGGACACCCTGGGCTTCGCCGTGCCGTTCAGCCGCAGCGGGCGGCTGGGATTGCTGACAACTGGGCGGGAGTTGCTGGCCGACGCCATAGCACCAACAGATTTCCGCTGCATGCCAGCTCTGTGATGCTCGTGCGCCCACGTCGCGGGACGGCGCGCTGGAATGGTAGGCGAACCGGACGGCCCGCGGCGCTTATGTGCTGCACGAAGCGGAAGGCGGCGCGCGCGCTCTCACCTTCCTCGCCACCGGGTCGGAGGTGCAGCTGGCGGTCGAGGCGCGGGACGTGCTGCAAGCGGAGGGCATCCCGACCGCGGTGGTGTCGATGCCGTGCTGGCTGCTGTTCGAGCAGCAGGACGAGGCCTATCGCGACCAGGTCCTCGGAACAGCGCCCTGCGTCGCGGTGGAGGCGCAGGTGCGCATGGGCTGGGACCGCTACATCGGCCGCAAGGGCAGGTTTGTCGGCATGAGCGATTTCGGCATGTCCGGCAAGATCGCCGAGGTGTACGAGCACTTCGGGATCACGACCCAGGCCGTGGCGGAGGCTGGACGCATGGCCGTCCACGGCTGAGCATCCCGCTGCAGCCGCGTGTTGCAGGCGGTGCTCAATGGGCCGGAAAACCTCATGCGGGGGAGCAACAATCAGGAGAAATGCCGGCATGGGGCGACGGGCTTGCGGTCTTGCAGGCGCACCTGAGGCGATGGCGCCGAACGGACGGCCTTCAGCCTGCGTGAGACACCCCGAACAGTGACGGCTTGGGCCACATCGCTTGGAAGCTGAACGAGACAACCAACCATAGAGGGCGCAGGCCTGTGTCGGGCCAAAAGGCCCCACGGCGATTGACCGGAGCAGTCAGCTGGATCGCTGCAGCTTCCAGCGCTCGGCAGAAGGAAAGAACTCCATGCGGGTGATCGTGATCGGTGCTGGCATACTTGGGGTGTTGATTTGCGTTGAGATCTGACCCGGAGATGGAGTGCGCCCCTGGCGGTGGAC
>CAXTUO010000402.1:0-4356 GCA_964247175.1 uncultured Acetobacteraceae bacterium
GGCCCCCAGCTCCCGGCGGCGTAGGGCCGCGGCCGGTCGGCCCGGCTGCCCCAGGCGTCCATGATCGGCGACACCCATTGCCACGCCGCTTCCACCTCGTCCCGCCGCATGAACAGGGTCGAGTTGCCCCGCACCGTGTCCATCAGCAGCCGCTCGTAGGCGTCCGGGAACCGGCTGCCGAACGTCTTCTCGTAGCTGATGTCGAGGCCGGTGGGGCGGAGCTGCAAGCCGCCGGGGCCGGGTTCCTTGGTCATCATCTCCAGCCGCATCCCTTCCTCCGGTTGCAGCCGGATGATCAGCTTGTTGGCGGCCAGCGTGTGCTCCTTGGGAAAGATGGAGAACGGCAGGCTGCGGAACTGCACCACGATCTCCGACACCTTCTGCGGCAGCCGCTTGCCCGTGCGCAGGTAGAACGGCACCCCGGCCCAGCGCCGGCTGTTCAGCTCCGCCTTGATCGCGACAAAGGTCTCGATGGTGCTGTCGTTGTGGCCGAGGTCGGCGAGGTAGCCCGGCACCGGTTGCCCGTTCACCGCCCCCGCGGTGTACTGCCCGCGCACCGTCACCGTCGGCACCTCGTACGCCTCGTGCGGGCGGAGGCTGCGGAGCACCTTCAGCTTCTCGTCCCGCACCGCGTCCGCCTGCATGGACACCGGCTGCTCCATCGCGAGGAGGCACAGGAGCTGCAGCAGGTGGTTCTGCACCATGTCGCGCAGCGCGCCCGAATGGTCGTAGTAGCCGCCCCGCCCCTCGACGCCCACCGTTTCCGCCACGGTGATCTGCACGTGGTCGATCACGTCGGCGTTCCACAGCCGCTCGAAGATCGTGTTGGCGAAGCGCAGCGCCATCAGGTTCTGCACCGTTTCCTTGCCGAGGAAGTGGTCGATGCGGAAAGTGCGCGCTTCCGGGAAGCAATGCCCGACCTCGTCGTTGATGGCACGGGCGGATTGGAGGTCGCGGCCGATGGGTTTTTCCAGCACCACCCGCGCGTCGTTCTCGTTCAGGCCGTTGCGCGCCAGGTTGTCGCAGATCGGGCCGAACAGGTCGGGGGAGGTCGCGAGGTAGAACACCCGGACCCGGTCGGGCGACAGCAGCCCTTGCAGCTCCGACCAGTCCTGCTTCTCCGCCGCCGCGTCCAGCCGGACGTAGTGCAGCATCTTGTGGAAGCCGGCTTCGGCCTCGCCCTTCAGGTTGTCCGCCTCGACATATTGCCGCAGCGCCTTCTTGGCCCGGCCGCGGTAGGACTCCGTGGACAGGTCGGACCGCGCGACGGCGATGATCTGCGAGTCCTCGGGAATCTGGCCGTCGAGGAAGCGGTGATACAGCGCCGGAAGCAGCTTGCGCAGCGTCAGGTCGCCGGTGCCGCCGAAAATAACGAAATCGAACGTGGGAACGGGGATGATCTTCGACATCGGGCAACACGCCTGCTGTGGTGGACACCGCCGGGTTAGCACGGCGGCGGAGCCACGGGTTCCAAAGTAGCCGCGCCCGCGTTGACCGCGCATCCCGCTCCCGGCCACGATGGCCGGCATGGGCATGCGGCGTGCCCCGGGGGCGGCCATGGCGCATTGGATCAGGTTCGAGCAGGCAGGGACAGAGGGGTTCGGCACGCTCGACCCGGCGCGCGGCCAGATTGCCGTGCACGAGGGCGGCCTTTTCACCCGTCCCACCCCCACCGGGCGGCGCACCCGCCTCGACGAGGTCCAACTGCTGCCGCCGGTCGTGCCGGGCAAGTTCATCGCCCTATGGAACAACTTCCACGAGCTTGCGGCCAAGCTCGGCGCGTCCGTCCCGACGGAGCCGCTGTATCTCCTGAAAGCGGCAACGAGCCTGCTGCCCTCCGGCGGGGTGATCCGCGCGCCCGCGGGCTATGCCGGCAAGATCGTTTATGAGGGCGAACTCGGCATCGTCGTCGGGCGGCGCTGCCAGGGCGCGGACGAAGCCGAGGCGGCGGAGGCGATCTTCGGCTTCACCTGCGTCAACGACGTGACCGCGCTCGACATCCTCGGCGCCGATCCGGCCTTCCCGCAATGGGCGCGCGCCAAGAGCTGCGACACGTTCGGCCCCTGCGGCCCGGTCGTCGCCACCGGCCTCGACCCGGCTACGCTCCGCGTCCGCACCCTGCTGAACGGGCGGGCGCGGCAGGACTACCCGGTGGCCGACATGATCCTCCCGCCCGCGCGCCTCGTCAGCCTGCTGTCCCGCGAGATGACGCTGGAACCCGGCGACCTCATCGCCTGCGGCACCTCCGTGGGCGTGCTGCCGATGCGCCCCGGCGCCGTGGTCGAGGTTGCCATCGACGGCATCGGCACGCTCCGCAACACGGTTGCGGGCGGCGAGCCGGCGTAGCGGGCCGGGGGCGATCCCGGATGGTGCCGTGCTGAAGGCTTAAACGAGTTCGCCGGAGCGATTGCAGCCTTGTGCCTCAGCCAGATGACAGGGTTCTGTTATGCGGTTTCAATGTGCGGTTGAGGCGACGCCGCTCCGGCCCCGCGCTTCAAGCGCCGCGACCCGCTCTGCGGCCCGGGCCTCCATCGAGCGGCGGATGAACCGGCGGCGCATCGGCTTCAGCGCAAACAGCGCCAGCCCCGCGGCGAGCAGGTTGACGAAGGCCGAGAGATAGAGCACCGACAACCAGGAGCCGGTCGCCTCGCGCAGCAGGCTGCCGAGCGGGACCAGAAGCGCGGCCGTGCCCTTGGCGGTGTAAAGCAGGCCGTAGTTGGCCGCGGCGAAGCGGCGGCCGAACGTGTCGCCGCAGGTGGCGGGGAACAGCGAGTAGATCTCGCCCCAAGCGAAGAACACGACGCCGGTCAGCACGACAAAGGCCATCGGGTCGTGAGCCAGCGCGATCAGCGCAAAAATCCCCAGGCCCTCCAGCAGGAAGGCGATGAACATGGTGTTCTCGCGGCCGATCTGGTCGGAGACCCAGCCGAAGAACGGCCGCGTGAGGCCGTTCAGCACCCGGTCGATCGACAATGCGAAGGTCAGCGCCGGCATGGTGATGAAGAACAGCGTCACCGGTGTCTGGGCCACGCCGAAGTCGGCGGCGATGACCGAAAGCTGGGCGGTGGCGACCAGGCCGCCCCCGCCCACCAGCACGAACACAAGGTACATGAGCCAGAATACCGGCTCCCGCGCGACCTCGCCGGGCGAGTAGTCGCGGGTGATCTCATGCAGGCGCGACGGACGGGTGGCGACCATGCCGCCGGGCGCGACGGGAGCCTCGCGGGCGATCTGCTGGCCGGGTGGCGACCGCAGCACGGTGGCCACCAGCATGACCACGATCCCCTGCAGCAGCCCGAAGAACAGGAACGTGGCCTGGTAGCCTTGGCTTGCGATCATGTTCGAGATCGGCACCACCGTCACCGCCGACCCGGCGCCGAAGCCCGCGGCGGTGAGCCCGGCGGCAAGGCCGCGGCGGTCGGGGAACCACTTGATCGCGTTGCCCACCGTCGCCCCATAGATGAACCCGGCGCCCACGCCGCCGACAGCCGCGGCGACGTAGAGCAGGGTCAACGAGCCAGCGAGGCCGTTCAGCACCCAGGAGGCCCCGATCAGCAGCCCTCCGGCGCCGACCGTCAGCCTGGGGCCGATCCGGTCGATGACGTAGCCCTCCAGCGGCAGCAGCCAAGTCTCACAGATGACGAAGACGGTGAAGGCAACCTGGATCGCGGCCCGGCCCCAGTGCTGCGCCTGGTCGATCGGCAACACGAACAGCGTCCAGCCGTACTGCAGGTTGGCGATCATCACCATGCAAACGATGCCGAGGACCAGTTGGCCCCAACGGGAATTCAAAGCGGTCAACAACGGCGGGGCCTCCGGATACGAGATTAGGTCTTATAAACCTCAAGTGGGATAGCCAAGCTCCTTACCGCAGGTTGGCGATCAGCATCATGCGCACGACGCCGAACACCGACTGCTGCCACCGGAGCGATACGGCCCGCAGCCTCGTCGCACCCTGCATCCCATCTCCTGCGCGCCGTTTCGAGCAACTTTAGAAGCAATGCGGGATGTCGCGCGCAATGGCTAGGCCTGCAACGTACCAAACGGCCCGAACCCGTTGGCCTAAACTCGCGGTTTCAGGCGCCCTGGCTATCGCGCCAGGCACTCCGTCCGGTCCACCCAGCCCTGCCCGGACCCTGCGGCGGTGTGCACGTCGAACGACAGCCGCAGGAGCCGGTGGTCGGGGGACACCACCGCCTCCGCCGAGGATGGCGCGGCGGTCCCGGGATAGCGCAGCGCCATGCGCCAGCGCCCCGGCCCCGCCGGCGCGACCTCCGCCTGCAAGCGCGCGTCCCGCTTCCAGCCCGGCATGAACACCGGCACCGTGCCGCCCGCCTCCGGCAACCAGCGGGACCA
>CAXTUO010000403.1:0-4350 GCA_964247175.1 uncultured Acetobacteraceae bacterium
CGCTGGAACAGGGCCACGGTGCAGCCCTTCCTCGACGTGCGCACGGCGGTGCTGAACGACACGCTCGAGCATGCCTTCCGTCATCGCCACGCCGGCTTCCGGCCCGCCAACGATGACCATGAAGCGACAACAGCCGCGGCGTGATCAACCTTAACGGTTTCAAATGCTCTCTTGACCGTGCCATGGTGACGATGACGATCGTCAACATTAGTTGCAATACCCTATCAGTCGCAGCAATGGCAGCATCGGTTTGATCTTACTCGGGCGAACATCTGCATCTTCCCTCGTCAACTTCGCCGGCCAAGGCAGGCTTGACGGCATCCCGCTTATGGACGCTAGACTTGGCAAGATATTTGCAGCGACAGATTTGGTCTGACCGGTTTGTCCGTGGCAGCCCGTTTGCATAGGGTCGCCGTATAGGCTTGCGACCTCAAAGGAGGCTTCATGTCTGGTGGCACTTTGAAGGAGTCTGGAGTGCCCGCCGGATGGCGACCGCGTCCGCTGATGTCAAAAGAAGTCCGGTTTGGCACTTGGATTGCGTTTTTCGCCTGGGTGTTCGCCGTCTATGACTTCGTGCTGTTTGGCACGCTGCTGCCCGAGCTGGGCGCAGACTTCGGCTGGAGCCCGGTGCAGCAGGCGGCGGTCGCCACCTGGATTGCCACCGGCACCGCCGTGGTCGCGTTGGGGATTGGCCCGCTGGTGGACAAACTCGGCCGCCGCTCGGGGATCATGTTCACCGTGGGCGGAGCTGCGATCTGCTCCGCGCTAACTGCCATCGGCGGCGGCGCTGGCAGCATGGTGCTTATCCTGATCCGTTCGCTGAGCGGGCTGGGCTACGCCGAGGAGGGCGTGAACGCCACCTACCTTACCGAGCTGTATGCCGCAACCGACGATCCCCGGCTCGCCCGCCGCCGGGGCTTCATCTATAGCCTGGTGCAGGGTGGCTGGCCGGTGGGCGCATTGCTCGCCGCCGCCCTCACTGCGATCCTGCTGCCGGTCATCGGCTGGAAGGGATGCTTCATCTTCGCGGCGATCCCCTCTCTGGTGATCGCCTTCATGGCGCGCCAACTGCGTGAGAGCCCGCAATTCGAGCTGCACAGCGAGATCCGGCGCCTGCGCCAGGCTGGACAGGAAACGGCCGGCCGCGCCCTTGCAGCCCAGAACGGCGTCGATTTCGAGGAGCACGAGGGTGCGGGCCTTGCTGCCGCCTTCCGCGGCCCGTCGCTCCGCGCCATTCTGTCGCTTGGCTCCGCCCTGCTGCTGAACTGGTTCGCGATCCAGATCTTCAGCGTGCTGGGCACCACCGTGATCACCAGCGTGCATCACATCTCTTTCGGCAACTCGCTGCTGATCCTTATCCTGTCGAACCTCGCAGGTTATTGCGGCTACCTTACCCATGGCTACTTCGGTGACCGTATCGGCCGCCGCAACATCATCGCGCTGGGCTGGGTGCTGGGCAGCATCGCCTTCACGGCCATGCTGTATGGACCAGACGACATCGTCTTCGTGGTCGCGCTGTACAGCATCGGCCTGTTCTTCCTGACCGGCCCCTATTCGGCGATGCTGTTCTTCATGGGGGAGAGCTTTCCCACCGAGATCCGTGCCACCGGCGGCTCGATCATCCACTGCATGGGTCCGATCGGAGCGATCCTGGCAGGCCTCGGCGCCACCCAGTTCCTCGGCAGCGGCGCGGGATGGCAAGCCGCGGCGTTCTGGTTCGGCGCGGTGCCCTGCTGCGTGTCGGGGTTGCTGGTGTTGACAGCGCGGCACGTGAACCCGGCCGACGTGAGGTGAGGGAGATGGCATGATGGCCGATCAGAAAGTTGCCCTGGTCACCGGTGCGGCGAGTGGAATTGGCCAGGCCCTGGCGGCCGGCTATGCGCGTGCTGGCGTGGCGGTAGTCGGCGGCACTTTCCCGGGCGATCCGCACGATCCGCAGGTCACGCTGGACCTGGCCACCGCTTCAGGTGGCATCTGCGTGATGCAGGAACTCGACGTCTCGAGCACGGCCTCCGTCGAGGCGTTCGCGCAGGCCGCGGTCGACCGCTTCGGCCGGATCGACCATGTGGTGGCGAATGCCGGCGTGCTGCGCCAGTCCCCGCTGACCGAGATGGCCGACGAGCAGTGGCAGCAGATGCTCGATGTCGACCTCACCGGCGTGATGCGAACCTTCCGCGCGGCCGCCCGGCGGATGCGGCAGGGCGGCGGCATGGTCGCGATCTCGTCGATCGCCGGCGGCGTGTACGGCTGGGCGGACCATGCGCACTATGCCGCGGCCAAGGCTGGCGTCCCCGGCTTGTGCCGCTCGGTCGCGGTCGAGTTGGCGCCGCGGGGAATCCGCTGCAACGCCGTTATTCCCGGGCTGATCGAGACGCCGCAATCGCTTGACGCGGTCAATTCGCTCGGGCCGGACGGTCTTGCCGCGGCCGCCCGCATGATCCCGCTCGGCCGGGTCGGCCGGCCGGACGATGTGGCGCGGGTGGTGCAGTTCCTGACCGGCGACGATGCGGCCTACGTCACCGGACAGAGCATCATCGTGGATGGTGGCCTGACCGTTCGATGGCCGGACTGAGGAGCGGAGCATGACCAGTCTTCTCGGGAAGCGTCGCGCCGTGGTGACGGGAGCCGGCGGCGGTATCGGCTCCGCGGTCGCGCGCGCCTATGCGCGGGAGGGCGCCCGGCTGCTGCTCAGTGATCGCGACGAAGCGAAGCTGCGCCTGGTGGCGGAGGAATGTGCTGCGCTCGGCGCCGAGGCGCACATCTGCCAGGCCGATATCGGCAGCGTGGAAGGCGCTGACGGCGTGATCGCGAGTTGCGTGAGCCGCTATGGCGGCATCGATATCCTGGTGAACAATGCGGGGCTGCTGACGCAGGCGCTTTGTGTCAACCTCAGCGTGGAGATGTGGGACGAGATGCTGCAGGTCGATCTGCGCAGCGTGTTCCTGTGCACCCGCCGCGCGTTGCCGCACATGATCGGGCAGCGTTGGGGCCGGATCATCAATACCGCCTCGCAGCTCGGCATCAAGGGCGGTGCCGAGCTTTCGCACTATGCGGCCGCCAAGGCGGGCGTGATCGGCTTCACCAAGTCGGTTGCGCTGGAGGTATCGGAACATAACGTGTTGGTCAACGCCATCGCGCCCGGACCGATCCGGACACCGATGGTCGACGGCATCAGCGAGAGCTGGAAGCGGGCCAAGGCGGCCGAACTGCCGCTGCGCCGCTTCGGCGAGCCGGACGAGGTCGCGCCGACCGCGGTGCTGCTGGCCTCGGATCCGGGAGGCAACCTCTATTGCGGCCAGACGCTGGGGCCGAATTCTGGGGATGTGATGCCGTAGCTGGAGTCCGGCTGCCAGGAACTGCAGCGAGCCTCGTCGATGCCAGAACGGCAGGTCTTGCTCCCTGTCCTGCTTGCTGGAACGGAGCCTGTCGATGTTCGGGCGGCGATCAAGAGCATCGCCTGGTAAGGGAGGGAAAAGGATGGCCAAGGAAATCTTTTGTTCGTTCGGGGTTGATGTGGACGCGGTGGCCGGGTGGCTCGGCTCCTATGGCGGCGAGGACAGCCCGGACGACATTTCGCGCGGGCTGTTCGCCGGCGAGGTCGGCAGCCTGCGATTGGTCAAGCTGTTCGAGCGCTTCGGCATCAAAACCACCTGGTTCATCCCCGGCCATTCCATCGAAACCTTCCCCGACCAGATGCGCGCGGTGGTGGAGGCCGGGCACGAGGTCGGCATCCACGGCTACAGCCACGAGAACCCGATCGAGATGACGCCCGAGCAGGAAGAGGCGGTGCTCGACAAGTGCATCGACCTTGTGACGAAGCTCTCCGGCAAGCGCCCCACCGGCTACGTGGCGCCCTGGTGGGAGTTCAGCCCGGTCAGCAACGAGCTGCTGCTGAAAAAGGGCATCAAGTACGACCACAGCCTGATGCACAAGGATTTCGAGCCCTACTACGTGCGCGTCGGCGACAGCTGGACCAAGATCGACTACGCGAAGCAGCCGGACGAGTGGATGAAGCCGCTGGTGCGTGGCGAGGAGACCGACCTGATCGAGATCCCCGCCAGTTGGCACCTGGACGACCTGCCGCCGATGATGTTCATCAAGAAGGCGCCGAACAGCCATGGCTTCGTCAACCCGCGCGACATCGAGCAACTGTGGCGCGACCAGTTCGACTGGGTGTACCGCGAGTACGACTACGCCGTGTTCCCCATCACCATCCATCCCGACGTGTCCGGGCGCCCGCAGGTGCTGATGATGCTGGAACGGCTTTACAGCCACATGATCCGCCACCCCGGCGTGAAGTTCGTCACCATGAACGAGATCGCCGACGACTTCGCCCGCCGCCAGCCGCGC
>CAXTUO010000404.1:0-4350 GCA_964247175.1 uncultured Acetobacteraceae bacterium
GCCCTCCGCAGCTATGGCGGCCGGGTCCGGCGCCTGGGCCAGTACGTCCGGCACGGACAAGCCGCCGAGGGCCGGGGCGGCAGGCGGCGAAGCGGCGGGCGGCGCGACGGAGGCCATGTTTGTCGGCGCCGGCACGCGGTTCACCCACCAATACGCGCCGCCGCCCGCCAGCAGCCCGAGGCCGGCAGCCACGAGGAGCACCGCCTTGGACACGCCCGGCCCGGCGGGCGCCGGATCGGGCAGCACGGGGAGCGGCGCATCGTCCGCAGGCCCGACCGACACCGTTCTCCGCACCACGGGCGGCGGCTCAGGCGCGGGCGGCAGCACGGCGGGAGCCGCCGCCGCGGCGGCCCGGGGTGCCACCACCGGCTCCCCGCCGCCGGCGTGCAGCGGCACGATGTCCGGCCAGTACACCCCGACCTGCGCCAGCCCAGCCCCGGGCACCGAGACTTCGTAAACCCCGGCCTCCAGATGCCGGCACACGCTCCAGCCGACGTATAGCAGCAGGTCCGGCCCCTGGGCCTCCGCTCGGTCCGGCACCAGCAGCGCGTCGCTGCTTTGCCACCCGCCCGGCCCCAGCTTGTCGTCGCCCCAGCCCGCGTCGCGCTGCACCCGGAAGCCCGGCGTGCCCACCGCCCCGGCCGCGCCCGGCACCCGGATCAGCGCGTGCCCCGCCGGGTGCGCCGGGTCCGGCTCGACCTCCACGCTCAAACAGCCTCCAACCGGCGCAGCAAGGTGCCGAGCGCATCGTTGGCGGCGATGTCGAGACCGGATGCGGCGGGGTCCTGCACGTTGTCCTCGAACAGCCGAGCCATCGCCACGATCCAATCGACGTGGAACTGGTAGTCGTAAGGGGCCGGGGTGTCCCCCAGCACCGGCTGGCCCTGCACCGGGGGGCGGGGCGCGAACACCGCCCGGTCGCTGCCCCCTGGGCGAGGGCGCCGGTCGAGCGGCACCCGGTCGAAGTCGAGCATGTGGACGAAACCGTTGATGCCCCCCTCCACCAGCATGATCGGCTTTTGCGCGGCGCCGGGGTTGCGGTGCTGGAAGCTCGCGCGCACCCGCAGGTCCCCGGCGATCCGGTCGCGGAGCAGGAGGCGGCGGGCGGCGGTCATGATTTCGTTCACCAAGGTCGCCGCCTGCTCGCGCGGCAAATGGAACGCGGCAGGGGTCGCGGAATCGTCGGCCAGCGCCAGCAACTGCCGGTTCCATTCGGCCAGCGCCAGGTCGGCGAAGCGGTCGAAGCGGTCGCGCGCCTGTGCCGCCGCCGCGGGCGCCGCCGGCTCGTCGTCGTCCAGCAGCCCGCCCAGCGCGCTCAGGTAGTCGTGCCGCGCCCCCACGGTGCCGATGGGCGCCGGCGCGTCGTCCGCCTTCGATTGCAGCTCCCAATACACGGAACTGACCAGGTCCTGCGTCACCTGCATCTGCCGCAGCAACGGGCCGAACATCTGCGCCTGCGCGCAGGCGAGCAGGGCGCGGGCCACGCCGCGGGCGTCCCGCTTCGCCCGGGCCAGCTCCGCCGCCAGGTCCCCGGTGTGGAAATACGGGCGCAGCCGGTGCGCCATGTCGGCGGCCAGCTCCTCGACGCGGCCGGACACCTGCTCCGCCTTGGTTCGGGAATCGCACACCGGGCGCAGCGCCTCCGCCAGGTAGCCGATGCCGCCGTCGCCCGGTGAGAGCGCCGCGTCCCACGCCCGGGCCGGGTCGGCGAAATGCGCCTGGATCAACGGGTTGCCGAGATAGGCGGCCCGGCGCTTGGCCACCGCCGCCGCGGCGCGGGGCGACACCCCGGCCTCCGCCCCCTCCGCATGGTAGTCCATCACCGCCGCGAAGCCGATGGCGGTGCTGCGCAGCCAGAACGTGTTGCTGAACGGCCGCCCCGGCGCCCATTCGCGCGGCCATGCGTGCGCCTTGCCAAAGAAGTCCAGCAGCGACGCCTGCATCCGCGCCGTCCAGCGTTGGCCGCCCGCCACGTCCTCGCCGGCCTTGTCCTCGAACTCGCCGTCGAACTTGGTCAGCACGAGGAACAGGCTGTTGCGCTGCCGGGCACGGGCCGCAGGCGTCGGGCCGACGGTTTGGCCGATCCAGCCGTCGATCATGTTGGGCAGCGTCTGCACGTCCTGGTTCGACGGGCCGACGCAGAGCAGCATGGCCGCGATCTCCTGCTCCGCATTGTAGCGCTGGAACAGGTAGGCGACCTTGCCGCGCAGGAACACCCGGCCCAGCCGGCCCGGCTGCGCCAGGAAGCCTTCGGGGTCGGTGATCTCCTCCCGCGTCCGCGCGCCGGGGAAGTCCAGCAGGTCGGTGTGCTCGAAGAACTCCCAAGGGCGCTCGGCGAGCGGCACCGTGATCTCCGCGATCAGCGCCGCCGCGACCGAGCGGTCCACCGGCGCCGACGCCCCGGATGCGGACGCCAGACGCACGGTGCCGCCGCCTCCTTCCCCCAGGCCGAACACCATGTCCGCGTCCAGCACGCTGGTTTCCCGCGGCAGCAGCGCATCGAGGCCACAGAACGCCACCTCGGGGAAATCGAGCGAGGCGAGCGCGCCGGTCAGCTGCCGGGCCACGCGGGTGAAGGCCTCCGTGCCGTTCCACAGCGGCGCATAGGCCTCCGCCCGCTGCTCCGGGGAAAGACGGGGGATCACTTCCGCGGCGTGTGCCCAATAAGCGGGGCCGAGCTCCCGGAGGATCGGATGGGCGCCAAAGTTCAGGTCGAAATATTCGCGCAGTTCCTCGATATCATCGACCGACAGGCCGCCCTGCGCCGCGCCGCCCGTTCCCTGCGACAGCCGCGCGAACAGGGCGGCGATGTCGGCGGGCTTGGGCGGGCGCAGGTCGCGGACCTTGAAATCCTCCAGGTAGGCGTTGGCCAGGATCTTCACGATGTCCGTTTGCGACATCAACCGCACCGGCACGGGCGCCTGCGCAGGCGCCGCGACGCCCCGCACCGTGAAGCGGGACACCAGCCCCGTGCTTTCCTTGCCGCCCTGGGGGTTGAGGTCCTGGAGGAAGTTCAGCCGCCGGTCGCCGTATGTCGCCTCCAGGCCCTTGCCGGGCCGGCTGGCGAGCGAGGACACCAGGTAGCTCTTGCCGGCCTGCGACGCGCCGAACACCGCGACGCACATCGGCCGCTCCGCCGCCGCCCGCAGCCGGGCCGCGCGCCGCCCGAACCGGCGGAAGTCGCGGGCCAGCGCGGCCGGGTCCTCCTTGAGTCGGGCGCGGTTGGCGTCCAGCCACGCGGCGCCGTCCCGCGCCGCCTTGGCAACCTCCTCCGCGCGTTGAGCCACGGCGCTCACGGGATCACCAGCCGCCCGGTGTCGCGCCAATAGCCGTCCCCGTCGTCGAGGGTCTGCAAGCGCAGCCGCACGTCGCCGTTGCGCTGGGTGGCGCCGGACGCATCCGTGACCTCATCCACACTGAAGGTTTCCCGCTGCATCTCGGCCTCCGGCGCGTCCGGGTCGATCTCGCGCCGGGCGACGGTGACGGTGAGCGGCAGGTCCATGCGGTGCGCATCGTCGGGGTTGGCGAACTCCATCACATACAGCGGCGTCGCGGTCCAGCGCGCCAGGGGCAACTGGCGGAACCCGAGCTGCGTCACGGTTTGGAAGGCGATGGTGAACGCCACGTCCTGCGCCGGCGGGCCGTCCAAATCGAGGTTGCGCAACACGACGTTCTCCTCCCGGATCTGGCCGTTGTTGTCCATCCTGCCGATGTAACGGGCGGTGGAGCGCATCGAAAGCCGGCCCGTGCGCAGCATGAAGTTGCGCAGCCGCCCTTCCGCCTGCACGCACAAGGCCGCGCCCACCGCCGCCGTGGTCTTGGGGTCGTCGATCCGGTTGGCGGCGTCGCGGAACGGGTATTTCTCGCCGACGCGGTAGCGGTGCATTCCCACGATGCGGTGGGGTGCCACCGGCGCCTTGGCCAGCACCATGTCGCCCACCACCCGCAGCCGCGACGGGCGGCCGGACAGCAGCAGCACGTCGCAGTCGTAGGTCCACACGACCTCGCACAGGTCGGCCAAGACCGGGCCGAGCACGGCGGAGACCACCGGCTCGACCTGCTCCGTGCCGACCGCCAGCGCCACCTCCGCCACCCGGAACCCCTGCGCCCCGGCGGCTGCCGCCGCGTCTTCCAGGTATTCCATCGCCCGCGCGGAGCGGTGGAGGTCGCTGCCCAGGATGTCGCCCACCGTGCGGCGCAGCACCTCGCCGGTTGCCCGGCCCTCTACCGCCTCGTAGGCGCGGAGGATCGCGATGCCCACAGGCTCCAGCACGGTGGACACGAACAGCCGCCGCCGGTGCCGCTCCGGCTCCGACTGGCCGCCCTGGTCCTGGCCCAGCGCCCGGCTCA
>CAXTUO010000405.1:0-4347 GCA_964247175.1 uncultured Acetobacteraceae bacterium
CAAACATGAGAAAACCCCGACCGGCACTCCGCGAAACCATCACCTACGCGCTCTGCCACGCCGCCTGATGGCCAAAGCCAAGCTAAGTAATCGCGCATCTGGCATGTTCAGATTATGAGCGTAATGCCAGCCCGGCTGCCGAAGTCCCGGATCTGAGCCAGATGGTGCGCAGAGGCTGCGATCTCGACCCGATCCGTGACTGCAAGCGCGCCCGGCGGCAGGCGGTCGGCGAAGAGCACGTAGGCTGAGCCTGGATCGCAGCGCTTCGAGGTCCACACAAGCCCGGCCACGGCAGGGTCTGCGCGGTGAAAGGCTTCCGCCCACCTTACCGTCATAGGGTAAGCACTGGCCGGCGTATCGATCAGGTCCGCGCGGGTGAGGCCCAGCCTGTTCAAATCCGGCTCGTGCAGGCTGGCGAGGACCAGGTCGGCGGCGAGCTGGAGCCAGCTGACGGCGCGCGACGTGACTTTGCCAAGGGAGACGAACTTGTCCGCGTTGGTGTGCGGCACGTCGTGAAACACGGATTCGAAGACTGCGCACTCAAAGGTGGCGGCCGCGTAGAGGGTGGGAAGGCACGCGCCGCTGGGCTCAAACACGGGCGCAAAGCGGGTGGGGCCACCCTCGCAGGGATTCGGCTCGTCGCCCTTGAGGACAGGGTCGTGCAGCCGGACAAGCCGCGTCCCTGCGGGGAGGACACAGGTGTTGAAGGCGGGGAAGGGGGCGGGCGGGGCCGTGAGGGGCAAAGTCAGCCCATCCAGGCATCACGCTCGTGCCCGGCCGCGGCGACGACCGCTGCCTCATCGTCCAGCCGATCTATCGGGGCTTGTCCGTCCAGCCAGCCATTTGAGCCGGTGAACCAGAAGGCGGTCTGCCAGCCGGTCAGCGTTTCCGGCAAAGCGGCGAGGATCTTGCCGATGATCGCCCGCGGCCGCCCTTCCTTGAACTGGAAGGCCGGGTAGGCTTCGCGTCCGGAAACCCGCACGCCGAAGATCCTGCGGGCTTTCTTCCAGCGGCTGGCCGTGGCGCTCCTGTTGGACGACGCGTGCTCCGCCTGTTCGGCGACACCTTCGGCTGTCAGGACGGGCCAGCACTTCAGGAAGGCGGCTTGGGCGGCGGCATTGTCGCTCTCGATCGCCGGCATCGCGGCGGCGAGCGGGTCCGCCCCGAGGAATACATCCACCAAGGCTTCGATGTTGCGTTCGCTGAGCGCCAGGCGGCGGCGTGCCACGACCTCCGGCAGTTGCTCGACGACGGCGAGGATCACCTTGGCCGCCGCCGGATCGGTGTCGTGGACGATGAGGACTTTTGCTGAGCCCAGCAGCTCGCCAGCTGCGGCATGCACTGCCTCTAGGAGATCCTGGCCAGTCAGGCGGATAAACTTTGTCTGAAAAGCATAACGCTCCCCCCCGATGACAACGTCGATGTCAGCACCCTGGTCGACCGACGCCGGGCGGACCCGAACCGACTTTTTTGCCGAGCCCTGGATGACGACCTCCGCTCCCGGTCGCCGGTTGGCCGGCGAGAGCCGCGCGGCAACCTTGTGCGTCAACTCGGCCCGCAGCCGTTCGGCTGATACGGCTTCCAGAACGGCGTCAGTGGACATGGGGAACTCCGATGAACTTGGATAAGATAGAAATCCTTATCGGTGTTTACCAGTCAATGTGTCCGAGGGGGCCGAGTGCTCCTGCCTCTCGTGCGACCGAACGGTCGTGGATCATGGCAAAGATCCGGGCCGCGGGTTGACGCAGACGCTGCCGGTGACGGCTGGGGCGACCTGGACGTGGTGTTTGTGGACGTGTGCGCCGTTGCCGGGCACGAGAAGACCACCCGCAGTGTATCAAGGCCAACGCAACATCGGTCGCGGAGATCATGCGTTGCGTTCTTCCTGTCAGTTCACCATGAGCACGGCGCAACCGGTGTGCTGGATGACGTGGCGCGTCGTGCCGCCAAGCAGAGTCTGGCGCGTGCGGCTGTGCTTGTAGGCGCCCATGATGATCAGCGACGCTTCCAGCTCCCGCGCCTGCCGGACGAGCGTCTCCCGCACGGTGCGGAAGGCCGGTGCCAACCGCACGATGCCGGGGTGGACGCCTTGTCGCCGCAGATAGGCCAGGATGTCGTTGCAGGGCGTGACGTTTTCCGGCGAGGCCTCGCCGATGAACAGCCTGACTTCCCCGGCCGCCGCGATCAGCGGCATGGCCTGCGCGATCGTGCGCGAGACGGCGGCGCTGTCGTCCCAGGCGATGAGCACGCTCCGGAGAATGTCGCCCTCCAGGAGCACGACGCGGATGTTTGCGGTTCACCACAGTCAGTCTGCGATCTGAATAAACCGTGCAGTGACCTTGTCCACCGAGGCGGGATCATGCACCGGACCGCCGCAGCCCTGTTCTCCCTTTCAGAACTCCGCCAGCACCTCCCGCAACGTCGTGCCCTTGTACCCCGTCCGCACCAGGCCCCGGCGCTGCAGGGCGGGTACCAGCCCTTCCGTGATCTCGACGATCTTCTGCCGGCTCGACAGCTGGAACGGGGTCGAGATCAGGAACCCGTCGCCGCCGATGGCCTCCATTGCCTCGCCCATCCGGTCCGCCACCTGATCCGGCGTGCCCACCAGCTTCAGTCCGCCGTCATACCGCTCGGTCGCCAACTGCCGCAGCGTCTTGCCACTGCCCCACTGCGCAAACTTGTCGAGCGAGCCTTGCTCCCCGTTTGTGGTCAGACGCGGCAGGGGCTGGTCCAGGTCGTATTGGGAGAAGTCGATGTCCGTCACCGTTCCGGTCATCGCCAGCCCCGCCTCGATGAAGCCCGGTGCCGTTACCATGCGGCGGTGCTTGGCTTCCGCATCCTCGGCCGTCTCGCCCACCACAGGATAAACCAGGAACAGCACCTTGATGCTGTCAGGGTCGCGCCCTGCAGCCGCCGCGCGGGCGCGCACGTCGTCGCGGTACGCCTTCATCCCCTCAGTCCCGTTTGCCGTCGCGATGATGCTGTCCGCCACCCGCGCCGCAAACCCCCGGCCCCGGGGCGAGCCGCCGGCCTGCACGAACACCGGTTTGCCCTGCGGCGACGGCACCGTGTTCAGCGGGCCCCGGCACTTGAAGTACTTGCCCTCGAAGTTGACGGCGCGGACCTTGGTGTGATCCGCATACACGCCCCGCTCGCGGTCCATCACCACGGCATCTGGATCCCAGGACGCGAACAGCTGTGTCACCAGCTCCACGTACTCGTCCGCCATGGCGTAGCGGTCTTCCCGTTCCGGCAACCTGTCCATGCCGAAGTTCTGCGCGGCGGTGTCCTCGCCCGTGGTGACGATGTTCCAGCCGAAGCGCCCGCCGCAGATGTGGTCGAGCGTGGTGGCGAGCCGGGCCAGCATGAAGGGCGGGTAGGCCATGGTGGACATGGTGGCGACGACGCCCAGCCGGCTCGTGCTGCTGCCGATCATGGCGGCCAAGGGCAGTGGGTCGTGCTTGGGCGCCTGCAACGCCCATTTCAGCGTGCCTTCCGCCGTGCCGCGCCAAGCTTCGGACACCATGAGCGTGTCCTCGAGCATGATGTAGTCGAAGCATGCGCGTTCCAGCGCCTGCGCCATCTCGACATAGAACCGGCCATCCCAAGGGCCTTTGGTGGGCGCGAACGGGGCGCTCCAATCGCCCGCGCTGAAGTTGCAGAACCAGCCGAGATGAAAGGGTTTGGTCATGGGGAAGGAGAAGCAAACGGGATGCCACGCTTGACGCGGAAGCGCCCTGCGGGAATGCGCCAAAGAAAATCGTTTCCTAGCCCGTTCCAAGCCGGCTGTCCAGTTGCACTCAGTATGGGCGCGAGGCCGACGATTGCGATCCCAGGTGCAGTCTTTACGCCCGCACTCATCATCGGGCTACCGGCCACCCGCACCGAAGGCCATCGTGTCAGGCATACCCATACTCCCACCCGGGAAACCAGATCCGACCGGGTCACATCAGCCGTTCGTGACCATGCTGCACTAACATTTTGCCCGGACCACTCAATGGGGGCTTGTCACAGTTTTAGCGCAGCACGCGGGCTACGGACGGCCGCGACCAGCGGTTCCCTCCCTTGGGCGTGTGCACCCGCGCCGCCTGCAGCGCCTGGGCGTAGTCGCCCAGCGGGCGTGCCCCTACCACGCGTGCCGCCTCCACCACATCCCCAAACGCCGCGACGGCCCGCGCCTTTGCGCGCAAGTGATTCCAGTGTCGGCCGGGATGTCGAAGGTCAGCAGGGCGCCGCGACTCTTGGCCGATCAAGGTGAGAGCGGTCGGATCCCACGCGCTAATCAAAAAAGCTAGGGCCTGTCAGTTCTTGAATTCTGTGGTGTCACTTGATCCAGTCTATGGTTGC
>CAXTUO010000406.1:0-4347 GCA_964247175.1 uncultured Acetobacteraceae bacterium
CGTTGCCCGACTTCACGCACAGCCCGGCGGCGTCCGCCCCCACGTTGGGCCGGCTCTCGTACACCATGCCGATCACCCCGATGGGCGCGGCGATCCGGCGGAAGCGCAAACCGTTGGGCCGGGTCCATTCCGCAAGCGTCCGGGCGAGCGGGTCGGGGAGAACGGCGATCTCTTCCAGCCCCCGCGCCATCGCCTCGACCCGGGGGGGCGTGAGCGTCAGGCGGTCCTGGAACGCCGCGCTGCCGTGAAAGCTCGCCACGTCCGCCCCGTTCGCCGCCAGGATCGCCGGGGCGTGGCGGCGCAGGCTGGTCGCGGCGGCGCGCAGCCCGGCGGCGCGCTCCGCATCCGTGCTGCCGGCCAAAACGGCGGACGCCGCCCGGGCCTGCCGTCCCGCGTCCCGCAGCCAGGCCGCGCAAGGGTCTGCTTCATGGTTCATGCCGGGCATTCTTGCCGGGCCGCGGCCGGTTGCGCCAGGGGGCTGTGCTTAAAGCGCCGGGATCGTCAGCACCAGGTCATCCCGGTGCACCATCTCGTCCCGGCCGCGCCAGCCCAGCAGGCGCTCGATGTCATCCGACCGATGCCCGGCGATGCGGCGCGCGTCGGCGCTGGCGTAGGCGGACAGGCCGCGGGCCAGCGTGTCACCGGCGAAATCCTGCACCAGCACGGCGTCGCCCCGCTCGAACTCGCCATACACGCCCCGGACGCCCGCGGGCAGCAGGGAGCGCCCGGCCAGGAGGGCGCGGGCCGCGCCGGGGTCCACGATCAAGCGCCCGGCCGGGTGCAGGCTGCCGGCGATCCAACGCTTGCGGGCGCTGCGGCCATCTGGCGCCGGCAGGAACCAGGTGCAGCGCCCGCCCTCCGCCAGCGCGCGCAGCGGGTGGGCGACATGGCCCACCGCGATGGCCATGGCGCAGCCGGCCTGCGTCGCGATGCGCGCCGCGGCGAGCTTGGTCCGCATCCCGCCGCTGGAATAGCCCGGCGGCGGGTCGCCGCCCATCGCCTCGATCTCGGCCGTGAGGGCGGGGACTTCGGGGATGTGCTGCGCCGCCGGGTCGCGCTTGGGGTCGGCGGTGTAAAGGCCGTCGATGTCGGACAGCAGGAGGAGTTGGTCCGCCTGCACCATCTCCGCGACGCGCGCCGCCAAGCGGTCGTTGTCGCCGAAGCGGATTTCGGCGGTGGCGATGCTGTCGTTCTCGTTGATCACGGGCACGCAGCCGAGGCCCAGCAGGGTCGTCAGCGTGGCACGGGCGTTCAGGTAGCGGCGGCGGTCCTCCGTGTCTTCCAGCGTCAGCAGAAGCTGCGCCGCGACCATGCCGTGCGCGGCCAGCGCCGCGGTCCAGGCCTGCGCCAAGCGGATCTGGCCCACCGCTGCCGCCGCCTGCTTTTCCTCCAAACGTAGCCGGGGCTGCGAGAAGCCGAGCGCGGAGCGGGCCAAGGCGATGGCGCCGGACGACACCACGATCACCGACGCGCCGCGCGCCCGGGCCGCCGCGATGTCGGCGGCGACGCCGTGGAGCCATTCCGTGCGCGGCTCCGCCCCGTCCGCCACCAATGCGCTGCCGATCTTCACGACCAGCAGGCGGGCGTGCTCCAGCCGGGGCGTCACGCCAGTTCGAGGGCGGCGGGCGCGGCGCGGGCCGCGTGCACCCGGTCCATTAACGCGCGCAGCACCGCAGGTAGGTTGTCCTGCGTGGCACCTGAAAGCAGCATGACTTCCTGGCCTGATGCCTTCTCCAGCACGGCGCGGCGGGACATGGCCTCCCGCGGGGTCATGGCATCCGACTTGTTCAGCACCAGCAGTTCCGGCTTCTCCGCGAGGCCGCCGCCGTAGGCATGCAGCTCCTCGCGCACCGTGCGCCAAGCCCGCACCACGTTGCCGGCGGCCCCGTCGATCAGGTGCAGCAGCACGGCGCAGCGCTCCACGTGGCCGAGGAAGCGGTCGCCCAGCCCGGCGCCCTCATGCGCGCCGCGGATCAGGCCGGGGATGTCGGCAATCACGAATTCCTCGGAATGCGACAGGCGCACGACGCCGAGCTGGGGGTGCAGGGTGGTGAAGGGGTAGTCCGCGATCTTCGGCCGGGCGGCGGAGACGACGGACAGGAAGGTACTCTTCCCCGCGTTCGGCAGCCCGACCAGGCCCACATCGGCGATCAGCTTGAGCCGCAGCCACACCCAGCGTTCCTCGCCGGGGTAGCCCGGCGTCGCCTTGCGCGGCGCGCGGTTGGTGCTGGACTTGAAGTGCGCGTTGCCGTGGCCGCCGTCGCCGCCGCGGCACAGCACCACGCGCTTGCCGGGCTGGTCGAGGTCGGCCAGCAGGGTTTCCTTGTCCTCCGCGATGATCTGGGTGCCGACGGGGACGGGGATC
This sequence comes from uncultured Acetobacteraceae bacterium, assembly GCA_964247175.1. Classification (GTDB taxonomy): domain Bacteria; phylum Pseudomonadota; class Alphaproteobacteria; order Acetobacterales; family Acetobacteraceae; genus CAHJXG01. The sequence goes on from CAXTUO010000406.1 coordinate 2,366, forward strand.
ACCACGTCGCGGGCGCCCGCGCCCGTGCGGTCGCTGCCGGCGCCGTTGCCGCCCTTGGGGGCGCGGAAGTGCTGGGTGTAGCGGAAGTCGATCAGGGTGTTGAGGTTCTGCTCCGCCACGAAAGCCACGTCGCCGCCGCGCCCGCCGTCCCCGCCGTCGGGGCCGCCGAACTCCAGGAACTTCTCCCGCCGGAACGCGACCACGCCGTTCCCGCCGTCGCCGGAGCGGAGGTAGATCTTGGCCTGGTCGAGGAACTTCATGGGGATGCGTGCCTGAAAATGCGAAAGGGGCCGGCTTGCGCCGACCCCCGTTGCGTGTGTGCGGCGAGCGGCGCGGCGCTACTCGGCGGCGGCCACGGCCGGCGGCTCGGCGGCGTCGTTGGCGGTAGCGGGCTTGGCCACCGGCTCCACCGAAACGTGCACCCGGCCTTCCGCCTTGCGCTGGAACTTCACGTGCCCGTCCACGAGGGCGAAGATCGTGTGGTCCTTGCCGAGGCCGACGTGCAAGCCGGGCTTCATCTTGGTGCCGCGCTGGCGGATGATGATGTTGCCGGCGGCCACGGCCTCGCCGCCGAACTTCTTCACGCCGAGGCGGCGGCCTGCGGTGTCACGTCCGTTGCGGGACGAGCCGCCGGCTTTCTTGTGGGCCATGGGAGGAAACTCCTAAAGGGGGGCGGGTCCGATTTCGTCGCTTCCGGAAGAAGCGTAGGGCTCGCTCTGCTCGGCGAGCATATCGGGCGCTGGCGCCTCGTCCGCAACCGGGATTTCCGCAGGGGTGGCCGCCGGTTGGGCGACCGCTTCCGGCATGGCGTGGCCGTCCGCGTTGATGCCGGCGACGCGGAGCACGGTGACGTGCTGGCGGTGGCCGTTCTTGCGGCGGCTGTTCTGCCGGCGGCGCTTCTTGAAGATGATGATCTTGTCGAGCCGGTCCTGCGCGATCACGGTGGCCGTGACGGTGGCGCCGGGCACGAGGGGCGCGCCGACCGTGGTGCCGGCGTCGCTGCCGACGGCGAGCACGTCGCTGAAGGTGATGGTTTCCCCGGCGTCGCCGGGCAATTTTTCAACCTTCAACACGGCGCTGAGCGTGACGCGGTACTGTTTTCCGCCGGTGCGGATCACTGCAAACATCTCTGATTCCTGATCGGCCGTCCCGGCGAACCGGGCAGCCCTTTTTATGGGCATGGGGCACCGGCGGGCGCCGGGTGCCGAGAGGCGGGTTATACGCGGGGCGGGGCGGGTGTCAACGTTGGTGGTTGCAGGCGGGGCGGCGGGGGATTATAAGGCGCGCCCGGTGTGGAGAGGTGGCCGAGCGGCTTAAGGTGGCGGTCTCGAAAACCGTTGTGGTGTAACAGCCACCGTGGGTTCGAATCCCACCCTCTCCGCCAACAATTCGACCTCATTGCCGGTCACGCTTCCCGCTTTATCCTGATCCTGGGCGAGACGGCCAAGCCGAGGAAAACAAGCATCGCCTGATTGAGCCGCAGGATGTCCTCGTCGCCCAACCTACCGACGCGCACGCCGACTTTGGTTTTGGGAACGGTGGTGATCTTGTCCACCATCACGCGGCAGGCGGCGCGCAGGCCATTGCGCTCGTTCGGCGCGACGGCCAGGCGGAACAGCGGCGCTTCGGTTTCATCGGTGGTGAAGGCGCAAACGGTGATGGAATCGGTCGCGTCGAAGTTGTCGTCCTGCACGACCACGACGGGGCGCGGCTTGCCCGCGTAGTCCTTGCCGCCGGCGACGGTCCAGATGTCGCCTCGCCTCATTCATCGGCCCAATCCGTCACGGCGTCGATGAACGCCTGATCCTCCGACGCCTGAGCACTGGCGGCTACGGCGGCCGACTGGCGATGCGCTTCGGTTTGGAAGGCAGGGGACCGCACATCCGGCACCCATATCTGGATCGGTCGCAGGCCCTGGGCGCGCAGGCGCTCGCGATGCTCGCGCACCTTGACGCGCGAGGGCTTAGCAGTTGGGGCCGTGG
>CAXTUO010000407.1:0-4334 GCA_964247175.1 uncultured Acetobacteraceae bacterium
TTGTGGCCCACCATGTCGGGGCCGAGGTCCATCCGGACAGCCCGCGCGTGTCGGCCGAGCTGCGCGGCACGGGCGAGCGCTTCGAAGGCCTGCTGCCGCCCGTGGTCGCCGCGCCCGCCTTCGCGCTCCGCAAGCCGGCGGTCGCGGTGTTCACGCTTCAGGACTACGCCGCGGCCGGCATCATGTCCGCCGTGCAGGCGCACCCCGGGCTGGACCAGGCGCGGCTGGGAGAGGAGATCGGCGTGGACCGCGCCACCCTGGCCAACGTGGTGGGGCGCTTGGAGCGGCGCGGGCTGCTGCGGCGCCGGGTCAGCGCCGCGGACCGGCGGCTGCGCCTGGTGGAGATGACGGAGGCCGGCACCACCCTGCTGGCCCGCATGGACGCGCCGGCCCGCCGCGCCCACGCCCGCACGGTCGAGGCCTTGGCGCCCGCGGACCGCAAAGCCTTCGCGCGGGCGCTGGTGCAGCTTGTACAGTCCGGCAACGCCCATGGCCGGGCGCCGCTGCGGCTTGGGTAGGAGGTTACGCCGCAACCGCCATCGGGCGGGGCACCAAGGGGCTGCGCGCGTCGTGGCGCTGCCCGGCGCGCAGCGCGAAGACGGGCACGATCATCTGCGACGCCGTCACCTTGACGCCGCTGTTGTCGGCCAGCTCGAACCGCCCGTCCAGCACGTCCAATACGGTGATGTCCGCTTCCCGCCCGGCTTGCAGGCTGCCGATCGTGTCCTCCATCCGCAGCATGCGGGCCGGGTTGCTGGTGACGGTCGCGAGCACCTGCGGCAGCGTCATGCCGAGCGCCAGCAGCTTGGACATGGCGTTGGTCAGGTTGAACGGCGCCACGCCGAAGAACGGGTTGGCCGCCCGCGCTGCGCCATCAGACAGGTCGGGCACGCGCACGTTGTAGCCGTGCATGTCGGCGCCCAGCGTGTGCGGCACGATGCCCGCCGCCAGCACCTTGCGCGCCATGTCGAAGGAGAAATGGGAGCCGTGGCCGACATCCACCGTGACCCCGCGCTCCAGCGCCGCCCAAACCACCGGGTGGACCTCCCCGGTCGCGGCGGAGATGAAGCCGCCGGGGTGGCGGGTGAAGGGGTGGGCCAGCACGTCGCCCGGCTCCATCAACGGCACCAGCTCGCGCACCACCTCGTCCGGGTCGATGGAAACGCCGTCCTTGGCGGGCCAAAGCTGGCCCAGGTGGATGTAAAGCGGCAGCCCGGCGCCGCGGGCGATCTGCTTGCCGATCTTGATGACCTCCAGCCCCCAGCGCGACGCGCCGCCGATCTCGGCATGGGCCTTGATGCCGCGCACCAGGTCGGGGTTCTCCCGCGCCGCCCGCACGGTATGCTCGACGTTCAACTGGCCCGGCCCGTACAGGTCGGGATACAGGTGCCCTTCCAGCCCGCCGACCAGGTAAGCGGAAATGAAGCACAGCACGCGCGTCCGCGCCGGCTCGGCGATGAAGGCGCGGAAGCCGGGAATAGTCATGCAGCTCGGCCCGCCCTGGTCCACCACGGTGGTGACGCCGGAGTCCACGCCCACCATGTCCGCGTTCAGGCCGAACTTGCCGGTGACGTGCTGATACACATGGCCGTGCGTGTCGATCAGCCCGGCGGACACCACCTTGCCCGATACGTCCACCACCTCGCGCGCCGCCTCGGCCGGCAGGGCAGGCTCGATTGCCGCGATGCGGCCACCCCGGATGCCCACGTCCGCCACGCCGTCGCGCCCGGTCGCGGGGTCGATCACCCGGCCGCCGCGTAGGATGGTGTCCAGCCCTGAAGTCATCCCGGCCTCCTGCCTACCGATTGCAAAGACCGTCAGTATGCTGACGGTCCTTGTGGCGCGCAAGGACGGCGTTACCCGACATCGACCCAAACGCGGCCGTCCCGCACCTGCACCGGGTAGGTCCGGAGGTCCGGGCACTCGGGGCCGCGCGTCTTCCGGCCTGTGGGAATGTGGAACTGCCCTTGGTGGCGGGGGCAATCCACCCGGTCGCCGTCCACGCCGCCCTGGCTCAGCCAGGCCGCGTGATGCGGGCACACGGCGGCGGTGGCATAGGCCGTGCCCGCGATGTCGTACAGCAGGATCGCAGCGCCTCCGGCCTCGACCTCCAGGAGCCGGCATCGCGCCAGCTCGTCACGGGATGCGGCATCCGTCCAGCTTGCCATGCGCGCTCAACTCCTTTGGCGGGATGCGCTGCACGATAGCCCCGGCGCGCGATGCCTTTCCCGTTGTTTTTGACGGCATGGCGGTCGCGGTGTTCACTCCGACGGAGTGCGGCGGCCTGTCCGGACGACGCCGCGAACCACGGAGCCGACCCGATGCCCTTGGGGGTCCATGCCGACCGCCTGACGCCGCTCGCGATGGCGGAGGCAGCGCTCGCCGCCGACCGGGCCTACGCGGACCCGGCTTTGTGGATCACGCGCCTGCCGGACGCGGCGGTGCTGGAGCGCGCCCGGGTGCTGACGGAAGAAGGGCCGCGGGACCGCCCCCTGTGGGGCAAGCCCTTCGCGGTCAAGGACAACCTGGACGTGGCCGGCCTGCCGACGACGGCCGGCTGCCCGGGCTACGCCTACGTCCCCACGGCAACCGCGCCCGCCGTGCAGCGCCTGCTCGACGCCGGGGCGGTGCTGCTCGGCAAGACCAACCTCGACCAGTTCGCGACCGGCCTCGTGGGGGTGCGCAGCCCGTACGGCGTGCCGCGCAACGCCTTTGACCCGGCGCGCGTGCCGGGCGGATCGTCCTCCGGCTCCGCGGTCGCGGTCGCGGCGGGCATCGTGCCGTTTGCGCTGGGCACGGACACCGCCGGGTCGGGGCGGGTGCCGGCGGCGTTCGGCAACATCGTCGGCTTCAAGCCCACGGTTGGCAGCATCTCCGCCCGCGGCACCGTGCCGGCTTGCCGCTCGCTCGACACGGTGTCCGTGTTCGCCGCCACGGTTGACGGGGCGCTGGCGGTCGCGCGGGTGATCGCCGGGCACGACGACGCCGACCCGTTTTCGCGCCCGGCGCCGTTCGACCACTTGCGCCGCGCCGCGCTGCCCGGCGCCGCCCGGATCGCGGTGGGCGGCGACCTTTCGGCTTGCGACCCGTCCGTCACCGCGCCGGTGCGCGAGGCCGCGGCATCGCTGGGCGCGGAAACCGTGGACATCGCCCCGTTCCTCGAAGTCGCCCGCCTGCTGTATGACGGCCCGTGGGTCGCGGAGCGCACGGCCGCGCTGCGCGAGGTCGTCGAGCGCCGCCCGGGCATCCTGCATCCCGTGACGCGCGGCATCCTGGAGGGCGGGCTGCGCCGGCGCACGGTGGACGCCTTCGTGGCCTTCCACCGGCTGGCGGAGGTGCGCGGCCTCGCGGCCCGCTTGTTCCGTCGCTACGACGCCCTGCTGCTGCCCACCGCGCCGTTCTGCCCGACCCTGGCCGAGCTTGCCGCCGATCCCATCGGCCCGAACAGCCGGCTCGGCGCCTACACCAACTTCGTCAACCTGTGCGACCTGGCCGCGGTCGCCGTGCCGACCGGTTTGACCCCGGACGGCCTGCCCGTGGGCGTCACCGTGATCGGCCCGGCGTGGTCGGAGGGCCGGATCGCCGCCATCGCCGACCGGGTGCACCGCGCGGCAACGGGCACGGTGGGCGCCACCAGCCGGCCCTTGCCCCCGGCCGCCGCCCCGGACCCGGCCGGGCCCGGCGAGACCGCGCTGTTCTGCGTGGGGGCGCACATGGCGGGCCTGCCGCTCAACCATCAGGTCGCCGGGTTGGGCGGCCGGTTCCTGCGCGAGGCCATGACGCAGCCGCTGTATCGCCTGCACGCCTTGGGGAACCGCCCCGGCCTGGTCCGCGGCGGCGAAGGGCGTGTGGCGGGCGAGGTCTGGGCGCTGCCGACCCACGGGGTCGGCACCCTGCTGGCCGGCGTGCCCGCGCCGCTCGGCTTCGGCACGGTGCTGCTGGAGGACGGCGCTTGCCTTGGGTTCCTGGCGGAGGCTGAAGGCACCACGGGAACGCCCGACATCACCGCGCTCGGCGGCTGGCGGGCGTACCTTGCGCGGCAAGACGCCACTTGAAGGATACCGGGTTGCGCTGGACCCCGCGCTGGCTCCCGGAGTTGGACTCGAACCAACGACCGAGCGATTAACAGTCGCTTGCTCTACCAGCTGAGCTATCCGGGATCAGGCGGGACGTCCCTATAGCGCCAGGGGTGGGTGGACGCAATCCGGGTTTTTGCCCGCCTCTTGGCGATGCGGCGGCTTGGCGGGGGAGCATACGGTCGTGTATAGGGGTGGGGCCGTGCGGGTGTGGTGGAATTGGTAGACGCGCCGGACTCAAAATCCGGTTCCGCAAGG
>CAXTUO010000408.1:0-4333 GCA_964247175.1 uncultured Acetobacteraceae bacterium
GACGATTACCGGGCGCCGGTGCCCGACACGGTGCCGGGCGCCGCCGTGCTGCACATCCCGGCGATGCGGGAGCGGGTGGCCCAGCGCGACGCGGTGCTGATCGACGTGCTGCCCGCCCCGCGCCGTCCGCCGGCTATGCGTCCCGGCACCCCATGGCTGCCTGCCCGCCATCCCAGCCTGCCCGGCAGCCTGTGGTGGCCGGAAGTCGGGCGGGGCGCGCTGCCCGAGGCGGTGCAGGCCCGCCTGCAGCAGCGTTTGCGCGAGGTGACGCGGGACGATCCCGGCCGCCTGGTCGTGTTCTTCTGCCTGGCGGATTGCTGGATGAGCTGGAACGCCGCGCGCCGGGCCGGCGCCATGGGCTTCCACGCCGCGTGGTTCCCCGAGGGCGTGGACGGCTGGCAGGCATCCAGCTTGCCGACGCAGGACGTTTTGCCCGAGGAGTTCGAGATGGACCTCCGAGGATCGGACCCATGAACTTCGACAAGCTCGCCCAAGCCGTGGCCCGCAGCGCCGGACGGCCGCTGACCTTCGTGGCCGCCGTTGCCTTGGTCGTCGTGTGGGCCATCAGCGGGCCGATCTTCGGGTTCAGCGACACCTGGCAGCTCGTCATCAACACCGGCACTACGGCGCAAACCTGCGGTTTCGCCACCATCATCACCTTCCTGATGGTGTTCCTGATCCAGAACACGCAGAACCGCGACACGGACGCCTTGCAGGTCAAGGTTGACGAGCTGCTCCGCGTGACCGAAGGGGCGCGCTTGGCGCTCTTGAACCTTGAGGAGATGAAGGCGGACGAGCTGCACCGCATCAAGCAGGGCTTCATCGATCTGGGCCGGCGCAGCAGGGGCGAGGGGGACGATCCCAGCCGCTCCTTGACTGGGGAGAGCTAACCCGCGAGCCCGCGCTGCAGCGCCTGCGCCAGGGTGCCCAGCTTCGCCTCCATCTGCACGGGCACCTCGCAGGCGTAGCGGACCGTGCGCTCGATCTCCTCGTACTCGCGAATCAGGAACGCCTGGCGGCCAACGACCTCCTCGCGCTGCGCGGCGGGTGCGTCGGGCGGCAGGGTGCGGAGTTCGACGGTGATCTTCGACACCAGTTCCGTGAGCGCGCGTTGCCGCCGGGCCGTGGCGCGCAGACGGTCGATGACCTCCGCGCGCTGCCCGTTGGTCTCGTCCACCAGCCCGGCGAACAGCAGCGCGGACCGCGCCGGCCGGTCGGCGCCGGGCAGCGTCGCCATGTATCGTTCGACCTGCCTGGCCCCGTCCTGCGCCGACACGCCCCGCGGCGCCACGGCGGCGACCACCGCGGCCACCTGGGGATCGGTCCGCCAATCGCCCGCCGCGTCATGCCCGCCCCAAAGCGCGGCGGCGGTCAGCTTCGGCACCAGCCGCTGCGCGCAGGGCCAATCCGGATCGGCGGGCGGTCCCGCCGCGCCGAGTGCCAGCGCCGCCAGTCCCAGCCCTGCAGCCCTGAGTCCCGCCATCTTGGGCGCCCTCATTCCGCCCCGGCCTTCCGCGCCATCAGCCCGCGGCCCGGGTCGTAGCCCGCGACCGCCGCCGCCATGAACACGACGGTGCAGCCGACGACGACCGCCGCCGACCCCCAGTCCATCTGGCCGTACAGCGCGAAGCGGATCAGTTCCGTCGCCGAGGTGAACGGGTTCAACTGGCACACCCACCACAGGAACAGGCTGCTCTCCTTCACCCGCCACAGCGGATACAGGGCGGAGGAGGCGAAGAACATCGGGAAGATCACGAAGTTCATGACGCCGGCGAAATTCTCCAACTGCCGGATAAACGACGACATCACGAGGCCCAGCGCCCCCAGCATCAGCCCCGACACGACCAGCGCCGGCAACACGGTGACGTAACCGACTGGAGGCGGCACGATGTCCCAGAACCAGGCGATGCCAAGGAAGATGTAGGACTGCACCACCGCCACCGCGACGCCCGCCAGCAGCTTCGACAGCAACAGGAACCAGCGCGGGAAGGGGCTGACCATCAGGGTCTTCATGCTGCCCATCTCGCGGTCATAGACCATGGACAGGCTGCTCTGCATCCCGTTGAAGAGCTGGATCATGGCGACCAGGCCGGGCGCGATATAGACCTCGTACGGGATATACGTTTCGTATGGCGGAATGATCGACACGCCCAGCACGAAGCGGAACCCGGCGGCGAAGATCGCGAGCCAGACCAAGGGCCGCACCAGCGCCGACACGAAGCGCCCGCGCTGATGCACCCAGCGCAGGCCCTCCCGCCGAATGATCCCGCCCATGCAGCGGGCGTAGGCGGCGGGCGGCAGCGGGCGGAGCTTAGTTTGCAGCATGGGTCAGGTGCTCGAATGCGTCCTTGAGGGTTTCGGCGCCGGCCTGGGCGACAACCGCCGGCACCGGCCCGTTCGCCAGCACGCGGCCCTTGTGCAGCAGAACCACTTGGGCGTCCTCCCCGGCCTCGTCGATCAGGTGGGTCGCCCACAGCACGGCCAGCCCCCGCTCCCGGCACAGGCGGCGGACGTGGCCCAGCAGGAAGCCGCGGCTTTCCATGTCAAGCCCGGCGGTCGGCTCGTCCAGCAGCAGCAGCGACGGCTCGTGCACCAAGGCGCGCGCCAGCTCGACCCGGCGCCGCTGCCCGCCGGACAGCAGGCGCACCCGGTCGCCCGCGCGTTCAAGCAGGTTCACCCGGGCCAGCTCGTCCCGGATGCGCGGGGTGGCCGCGCGGCCGGCCATGCCATGCAAAGCGGCGTGGTATTGCAGGTTCTGCTGCACCGTCAGGTCCAGGTCCAGCGTCGGCTGCTGGAACACCACGCCCATGCGGGCCAGCGCGGCGGAGGGGGCGTCGCGGAACGGCTGGCCGAACACCGCGATGCCGCCCTGGTGCGCGTGGTACAGCCGGGTGATCAGCGCGAACAGCGTGGTCTTGCCCGCGCCGTTCTGGCCCAGCAGCACCGTGAAGTCGCCGGGCCGGATGCGGAAGCCCACGCCGTCCAGCGCGCGGCGCGCGCCGAACCGGTGGGTCAGCCCGTCCACTTCCAGGGCGGCGGGTTCGGGTACAACGGTATCGGGCATTACGGCACCACCACCACGCCCCAGGGCAGTTGCCCGACCGGCACCGACTTCACCACCCGCAGCGCGTCCACGTCGATCACCGACAGGTCGTTGCTGACGCCGTTGGTGGTGTAAAGCCGCTTGGCATCCAGCGAGAAGGCCAGGTTCCACACGCGCTGCCCCACCAGCAGGTACTTGCTCACCTCATACGTCTTGGTGTCCACCACGGCGACGCGGTTGGCCGGGCCGAGCGCCACGAAGGCGGTCTTGGTGTCCGGCGTGATCGCGATGCCGACCGGCTGCACGCTTTCGGCCGGCACGCCGGGGATGGCGAAGTTGACCGTGTGGACGACCGCATGGGACGCGGTGTCAATCACCGACACGGTGCCGCCGACCTCCGCGCTGACCCAGACCTGCGCGCCGTCCGCGGTGAAGCGCGCGACCCGCGGGCGGCTGCCGACGAGCACGTTGGCGATGGGCTGCTGCGTCGCCGTGTCGATGAAGTGCGCCATGCTCGTCGTTTCCGACGTGTTGACCAGCACCTTGCCATCGGGGCTGACGCCCATGCCTTCCGGCTCCACGCCCACCGGGATCTCCGTTACCACTCGCCCGGCCTTGATATCGACGACGGACACCATGTTGTCGTTCTCGTTGGCGACATACAGCGTGGCGCCATCGGGGCTGAGGGTCATCAGCTCCGGGTCCGGGCCGCTCGACAGGATGCGGGACACGGCGAGGGTCGCGGGGTCGAGCACCTCGACGTGGTCGCTGTCGCTCGTGCAGACGTAGATGGCCCGGCCGTCCTTGCTGGCGACGATGCCGCGCGGGCGGTCGCCGACCTTGACGGTCGCGGTGACAGCGAGGGTTGCGCCGTCGAGCACGGTGACGGTGTTGTCCTTCTCGTTGGACACGAACAGCCGCTCGGCCCGCGCCGCCGGGGCGGCCAGCAGCAGCGCAGCCCCCAAGAACACGGCTGAGGCAGGCGTCACAGTTTGCATGTCGTCTCCGGCTGGTCGATGCCGAGCGTGTCCAGCTCGGAGAACTGGTGCAGGTAGCCCGGCTGCGGGCTGACGGACACCAGGCTATGCGCGTCGGCCAGCAGCACCGGCTGGCGCAACTGGCCGTCCCAGGGGCGGAAGGTCAGGCGGGACCCCTTGAAGGCGGCCAGCTCGAACTTTGGGCTGCGGAGAAAGGCGCCGATGGCGGCGGGGTCGGAGGTCGCGCCGCGGGTCGCCGCCTCCCCCACGGCGCGGACGGCCATCCAGGCGCCGAAGTCGCGCGCCGTCATCG
>CAXTUO010000409.1:0-4316 GCA_964247175.1 uncultured Acetobacteraceae bacterium
ATGCGATCTCCCAGGGGTATCCACGCCTTGGCGCTAATCGCCACTGCCCGGCTTGATCTCGATGGGCACGGTGATCGTGATCGGCGTCGCGGGCATGTTCGCGCCGAACGGGCGGAAGCCGCCCCGCTGCACCGCGGCAAGAGCCGACTTGTCGACCAACGCGTTGCCGCTGCTGCGCAGGATGCGCGGGGACATGAGCTGGCCGTTGGGCGCGATGACCGCCTTGATGATCGCCGCGCCGCTCAGGTCGTGTCCCACGCGCCGGCCAGGACGCCGCAGGGTCCAGCCGAAGCTGCCCCGAGGTCCCGTGCGACGAGCGCGAGCCTTGGCGGCAACTCGCCGGCTGCCCCGAGGCTGCCGGCCAGGGTGGACGCGCGATCAAGGCCGTCGCGCACGGCGGCAAGGTCGCGCGGGCCGGCCTTGCCCAGCGACAGCCGCCCGCACGCGCGCAGGATGTCCGGCACGCCCCCGAGCACATCGCGGCAGTCCGCACGCAGCGCCGGGTTGGCCACGAAGCAGCGGACCATGGCGAGCCGGCGCTTGATGGTGGCCGGGTCGGTGAGCGGGGCGGACAGCTGCCGCACCAGGAGCCTCGCCCCCGGTGCGGTCACCGTGCGGTCCACGACGGACAGCAGCGACCCGCCGCGGCCGGAGCCGGAAGTCAGCACGTCGAGGCCGCGCAGCGTCGGCCCGTCGATCTCCACCGTGTCCCCGGCCGACAACACCCGGCGCGGCGGCAGCAAGCCGTCCGGCAAGGTCCCGACGACGTGGTGCACGTAGTCCAGCAGGGCCGCATGCGCGGTCAGCTCCAACGGCGAGAAGCCGCGCAGCGCCTCGCGCCAGCCGGTGCCGTAGGCTTGGGCCAGCACGGCATCGGCCTCGTCGGGCCGCAAGCCGTCCCCGGGCAGGTCGGAGAACCTGGCGCCCGACCCGCGCACCGCCAGCGCCAGGGCCTCCGAGCCGTCCGCCCAACGAGAGACGAGGATCTCCGACGGCACGATGCGGGCCAGCGCTGCGGCGCAGCCGCCAAGCGACGTCATGCACGTCCCGCCTTCCCCGGTGGACAGGTCGGTCCAGGCCAGGGCGACCGCTTCGCCCTCCGTGTGGGCGACAACCAGGGTGTTGGGCCTGCCTGCGGACAGAACGTCGGCGTCCACCGAGGTGCCGGGCGTCATAAGCCGGAGCGGGCGCTCGCCGCCGGGCTCAGCGGGCTGCTCGGACGCGGCGACCTTGCGCCCCGCGGCGAGCAGCCGAGCGATGGCCGCCTCGGCGGTGCCTGCGGGGACGCCGCACATGGGGATGTCGGGGGCGTCCTTCTGGCGGCGGCGCGTCAGCTGGATGCCGAGCAGGCGCGACACGGTGGCGGCGTCGTCGCCGAGCACCTCGTAGAACTCGCCCACACGGTAGAGCACCAGATGGCCGGGCGCCGAGGCGCGGGCCGCGGCGTAGGCCACGACCATCGGGCTTGCTTCAGGCCGGAGCGGGGTCATGGTGTCCACGAAAGCCGGTGCTTCTAGGGTTGCTGGGGGGCCAGGCCGTACTCGCGGCGGGGCTGGACGGGATGCCTTGGCCCACCGGCGCTGTCCTCGGGCAGCCGGAGGGGGAGCAGCCGCGCCTTGGCTGTCGCGGGCACGCCGGGGAACGGGTCGATGCCGACCTGACCAGCCAGGGCGTCGGCGCGTAGGACCTGGCAGGCGGGACGGTCGGTGTTGCTGCACAGCCAGGCGCCGGTAGCCTGAATGCGCGGGTCGTAGATGGCCTTCCAGGTGGCGGTCGGCACCAGCACGCGGTTGTCCCCGATCGTGTCGATCCGCCTGCCGGTGAAGGCGGGTCCGGTGACGACATACAGTTCGCCCCGCCGGCGTGCGACGCGGCGCACGGCGCTCTCGATGCGCTCCCAAGGGCCGCGGTTCAGGGCGGGCGCTTGCGGGACCATGTTGGCCAGCGAGAAGCTTTGCTCCTGCGCCGCGTCGGTCGGCATGTCGCCGCCGGGCGCCATGTGGCCGCGGTCCAGGCCGCTGCGGGCGTAGTCGGCTAGCTCGGCCCGGCTCCCGGGCGGCAGGCGGGCGTCCGGGTGGAAGCGGTTCTCGCGGGGGGTGCGGTGCGCTGCTTCGACCGAGGCCCGGGTCAGGCGCTCGGCCGACCACAAGGCGCCGCGGGTCACGGAGGAGGCGGTCACGGCGAAGCCGTCGTTGCACAGTAGCGCCGCGCCTTGCGCCAGCCGCGGGTTGGCAAGGCCGGCGGCGTGCCGCCCGGGAAGAACTGTGGGCAGGCACCGTTCTGCGCGGCAGCGAAAGCTGGAGCGAGCAGCAGGGCAAGCGGGAAAAGGCGGATCAGGATTTTGGTCCTCTACTGCGGCCATGTCAGGGACATAGGGCAAGAAGGCGAAGCATGGCGGCCAGGCCGCACATGAGGCCGCGTTACCCGTCCTCGTCAGGGGGAAAGCCCGACAAGTCCAGGCCTTCATACAACTCAGCCAATGGGATCTCAATGCCGATCTCCGGCATGCGGATCACCGCGTCGGCGCCCAGGATGCGCCCGAGCCAGTCCACGCCGACGCGCTCGAACATGGTGGCGCCCGCCGTGCCCTGCTCCAGCATGACGTAGCGCCGCACTGAGGCTGTCGCGGCATACTCGCGGTTCTTGACCATGCGGTCCGTGCGCGCCGTGCCTTGGCTCAGCACCTCGAAGACCACCACGGGGTCGCGCAGCAGCGTGCTGCCGCGGGTGATGGGGCCGCAGGTCACGAAGGCGTCGGGGTAGCGGATGCTGCCCGCTACCTCGACCTTGAGGCTGTTGCCGTGCGCCCGGCACAGCGTGCCGGCGAGGCGGTTGGCCAGGGCGCGAAGCAGGTTCACCTGGATGGCGTCATGCTCGAAGGTGCCGCCGGTCATCGCGACTGGGGCGAAACCGTCGAACTCGTGGCGCCCTTCCTGGCCTTCCTCCCAGGCGAGGAACTGTTCGGCGGTCATCGGCTGGCGCAAGGCGCTGGTCATGCCGCCCAGCCTAGCACCGGACGGCATCGCTCGCCTCCACGATCGCGTCGGCAGCAAAGCTTAGTGTGACCGGCCCAGACCTGCTCACCCTGGTCACGTCCGCATCTGACGCCTTAGTGCCGCAGTATTAAGGCTTCCACACAGGGAGCCGTCATGGTGTCCAGTTCTCTCATCGCCGCCTGCCCCGAGGCTCCGGGCAACGCCGACCCAGTGGCTCCGACCCTTGGCGAACGCAACCCGGACAGCCGGCTGTTAAAAGCAACCGGAGCGCCCGGGGGCGCCAGTCGCGCGCTGACCAAAGCCGAGCTGCGCCGTGACAAGCCGGACCGGCACGCGTTCCGGGCACGGCCCCGCCTACCGGTCCGAGTTGTCCTCGACGGGGTGCGCCAGGGCTACAACGTCGGCGCCTTGTTCCGGCTGTGTGATGCCTTCCTGTGCGAGCGCCTGGTGGTTTGCGGCCGGGACGCGAGCCGGGGAATGCGCAAGCTGGTCCAGGCGGCGCAGGGCACGCACCATTGGGTGCCCTGGGAGCAACGGGACAGCGCCGCCGAGGCGGTCCTGGCGGCCCGCGCCGAGGGCTGCCAGGTCGTCGCGGCCGAGCAAACGAGCGATGCCGTGGGTCTCGACCGTTTCCTGCCCCGCTACCCGGTCTGCCTGGTACTCGGCTCGGAGCGGGCCGGCGTCTCGCAGGCCGTGCTCGACCTTGCCGACGCCGCCGTGACCATCCCCATGCGGGGCATGGCCAACTCGCTCAGTGTCGCGACCGCCGCGGCCATCGTCCTGCACGGGCTGGCAACGGCCTGCGTGGACGCTGTTGGAAGTAGGGCGCCTTGATGCATCCCGGGTGTCGTCCTGTGCCGAGAACGCACGTCCAGAATTTGACCTCTCGCTCGCGTGATGGTTCCATGTCCAAGCAGCGGCTCGTCATCAAGACGCTCTGCGCCCGAGCGGAGCATGTCCAAGCAGTGATGACGAGGCGCGGCCAGGTTTCCTTTGATGGTTCGTGCCCTACGCTGCCCAGGGCTGCCGCTTGGTGGAAGCACCATTCGCACGCGCGCGCACTCTTGCCGGCCTAGCCGCATGCGCTACGGGCCTTCACAGCGGCTGCTGCGCGTGGCCTTCATGCTGGCCGGCACCCGGACTGGCCTCACCTTGGACGAGATCGCACGGGAGTTGGGCGTGGGACGACGCACGGCCGAGCGGCAGCGTGACGTGCTGGCCGACCTGTTCCCGCAACTGGAGTGCTGGGACGACGAGGCGCGCGTGCGCCGCTGGCGCTTGCCCGGCAGCGTCCTCGCGGGCGTGGCCGAGCCGCGGGCC
>CAXTUO010000410.1:0-243 GCA_964247175.1 uncultured Acetobacteraceae bacterium
CCTGCACCGCCCCGCTCAGCGCCGTCACCTCCGTGCGGTAGCGCAGCCCCTCGTCATGCATGTCGTGCACCAGCAGCGACATCTGCCGCACCAGCGTCATCGTGCTCACCACCTGCTGCGCGTCCACGCCAGGCGGCGCCGTCCTCCCCGCTTCGGCCGAGACAGCCGCCGGCCCGGAAGACGGCACGGGGCTTGCCGGGGCGGCCGGAAACGCCGGCGGGTCCGGAAGCAGCGGCGCAGCCT
>CAXTUO010000410.1:253-4312 GCA_964247175.1 uncultured Acetobacteraceae bacterium
GCGCGACAGGGGGAACCGTCGTCCATTCGGGGGCCGCCGGCAGCCGGACTGCCGCAGCCGCGATGGCCGGCACCGAAGGCGCCGCGTCGGGAGCGGAGGGCGTGGCCGGCGGGACGGCCTGGGCCGCCGCCGGCTCAATGGTCGGCGCCACCCTGTCCGATCCGGAAGCGGCCGGCGGAGCCGCCACAGGCTCAGGGGATTGGGCCGGAGAAACAGCCACCGTCGCCGCAAGCTCCGGCGTCGGCCCGCCAGCCGCCGTGACAACCGGCAGGGCAGGCGCGGGCGCCGCCGCGTCAGGCCTGGACGGCCTCGCCGAGGGGGCAAGCTCCGCCGCCGCCCGTTCTGGCGCCGGTGGCGGCGGGCCGGCCACGGCCGGCGTGTCCGCCAAAGACGGTGCAAGAGCCAAGCGGTCCGGAGTGACAGACGACGGCGCCAGCAGGGCCATGGGCTGCGACGCCGGTCGTGACGCCGCAGTGTCCGCCGGAGCATCCTTCCCCGACGGAAAGGCCGGGGCAGGGTCCGGCACCGCTCGCGTCACCGCCTTGGCGGCGAAGTCTGCGAGAGGTTGCACGAAGGCCGTGACGCCCGAACCTTGCGGCGCCGTGCCGCCCGGCGCCAGGACGCCCGGCACCGCGCCGGACCACACGAAATAGCCGATGCCGCCCAACACCCCCAGCAGCACCACCGCGGTGGTGCAAAGCAGCGCGTCGTGCAGCCTGCGCCGCGGGGCCGCGGCCACGCCGGACGCGACAGCGTCGCCGTGTGCCGCCGGGTTGGACGGATCGCCCCCGCCATGCGGGTCCAGCGCCGCCGCCGCCGCGCGCCACTTGTCGAACGTGCTCTCCGGCGCCGCCGGACCGGGCCTGGGGATCGGCGGCGGTGGCTCGTACACGAAGCTGACGTTGAAGTCGCTGGCATACCGCCGTTGCGTCCGCACCATGCGGGCCGAAACCGGGCGCGCCGTGGAACTCTGCCGGTCATCCGGCGGCGGGTCGCGGACCAGAGGGGGGATCATGGGCATGGGTGAGTTTCCTGCGCCTAGATGAAGCGGATGGCCGAGGGGCTGATCGAGGCGTGGTTGATCAGGTCGATGCTGCCCTGCTTGGCCCCGAAGGTGAGCAAGGTGCCGCCGTGGCCGTCGGGGGCCTGGGCCAGCGCGCCCTGAAGCGCCTTGTCCACCGCGAGCGTGTCGCCCTTGCCGGGGTCGAAGTCCTCCACCGTGAGCGGCCCGCTGCCCGCGTGCAGCACGAAGCTCGCCGCGTCCGGGCCGCCCGTCACGTCCAGCGAGCCGGAACCGGCGACGAACTGGTTGGTGCCGCTGTCCGCCGTCACCGTGTCCGCGCCCGAACCGCCCGTGAGCACCATCGCCCGCGGGTTCTTCAAGATCAGCTTCTGCATGCCGTCCCCGAGCGTCGCCGCCTCGGCCTTCACGCTGCCCGAGGTGGTGAGCGTGTCGGCGCCGCCGTTCACGGTTTGCTGCACCGTGCTCGTGCCGCTGGGATGGTCCGTGCGCGATCCCGACGCGGCCAGCGGCACGGACGCGCTGCTCCCGTCGTTGTCCGTCACCGTCAGCATGCCGGCCGGCGTGCCCGTCGCGGCGGCCGGGGCGGGCGGCGTGGCGCCGGGCGTGAGGGTGAATGTGACCGGGCCGTTGCCCGTGACCTGCATGTTGGCCTCTGCCAGGGTGCCGTCGAACGAGGCGCTGTCCAGGTAGAGGCTGCGCGCCAGGTCCGCCGCGCTGCCGGCGGCGGGGTTGGCGAAGCTGACACCGGCCGTGTGGGGGCCGGCACCCCAGTCGCCCTTGAAGGTGAACGCTTCCGTCTGCCCCTGGCCGTGCGCGGCGGTCACGCTCTGCGCCGCGCCGACCGCCTTGCCATCCACCGTCAGCGTGAACTGCGCGTCGCCCTGGGCGGCTGCCTCCGACAGGTCCAGCACCAGCGTGTCCGCGCCCGTGCCGACCGGCGACGGCAGCGGCGCGGTCGCGGGCGGGGTGGCCACAGGCGCGGAGCCGACGTTTGCGCCGTAGAAGTCCTGCCCACCACCGTCCGGGGAGGAGACCGGCTGCAAGGCCACGGCGGCCTGATTCATCGAGTAGCCGCGGATGTAGTCAATCTGCAGCTGGTGCGGCACCCCGTCGGGCGGCCCGGCCCAGCTGCCCGGGGCAGCGTTGCTGCCGACCGCGAGGTTCGCCTCCACATACATGGGATGCCCGGCCCAATCGTCCGGCACCGTTCCTCGCGCGATTTCCTTTCCGTCCAGATACTCGATCAGTTGATTGTCCTGCGTCCACATCGTGCCAAAGGCATGATAGGAGTTGGTCAAGTCGGAACCCGCGTCGTAGTAGCTGTTCCCTTGCAGGTTGCCGCCCTTCCACACGTTCGAGACATCGCCGAAGGAAAACTGGCTGGAATGCAGGCCGGAGGAGGTGGAGGATACCTTCTCCATCACATCCATTTCGGGCGGCCACCCCATATCCTTCGCGGCGGTCCAGAAGGCGGGCCACATGCCGGTGTCCTGGCCGGCCGGCAGCTTCATGCGCGCCTCGACGTAGGTGCCGGCTTGGAAGTTGAAGGCGCTCTTCTCGCTGCCGATCCGGCCGGAGGCGTAGAGGGCCGTTCCGAGGTCGGGCGCGGGCGAGGCGGTGATGGTCAGCGCGCCGCCTGCTTCCTTGAACGGGTCGTGGGCGGAGCCTGCGTTCTGGTAGCGCTCCGTTTCGTTGGAAAGGTGGTCAGTGGGCGTGAAGGGGAACTGCGTCGTCCACTTGGACGTGTCCAGCCGGTCCGCGCTGAACTCGTCGTCGAATGACAAACTAAAGCCTGAAAGGTTCGGCATCGAAGCCTCGTGCAATCCGTTCGTAACGGAGAACTGGCCTGTGGCCGTGGCCGTGGCCGTGGCCGAGCTTCCGGAGGTGCCGGCTGCACCCGCGCCACTGCCGCCAGTGCTGGCCGAGGGCGGGGCAGTGGTGGTGGCGCCGGCCATGGCCTGCGTGGCGCTGCCGGACGGACCCGTGCTGCCCGGATCGGCCGCCCCCGTGCCGGACGAAGCAGCGGACGGCAGGTCCGGCTTCGTGCCGCCCGTGCCCGATCCGCTCGCGTCAGTGCTGGCAGGGGTCGGATTGCCGGCACTGGCGACCGCTGGCGCCACGGCAGCGCCGGACGACGGCGGGACGGTGGTGGTCGGAGCAGCCTTGCCCGGGTCGGCGACCGTCGTGCCGGCCACGGCCTGCGTGGCGGTGTCGGATGGACTCGTGCTGCCCGGGTCGGTTGCGGCGGCCGTCGCTGCCGTGCCGGTGTTGGCCGTGGACTGCGCGGCCGGGGTGCTGCTGCCGGCCGCCGGCGGCGTAGTGGTGGGGTCCGGCGTTCCAGCGGACGCAGAAGCCGAGGCCGTGGACGTCGTGCCGTTCAGCGCCGTGCCGCCGTGCGGGGCCTCGTTGGTGACGATCACCACGCTGCCGGCGGCCACGGACACGTGCGACAGGTCGGTCAGCGCCGTCTTGGCCCCTTTCGGGTTCGCGGCGCTCACCTCCACCCGGTACAGCCCCGTCGTCGGCAGTCCGTCCTTGCTGAGGTCCACCGTGTAGCCCTGGGACAGGTTGGTATCGATCAAGGCGGTCGAGAACGCCCCGTTGTCCGTCGTCGTGTAGCCCATAAGGCCCGGCGTGCTGCCCGGCATGATGGTCTGCACCATGTTGCCCGGCATGTAGGCGGTGAGGTCCGCCAGCACGACGCCCACCGGGTCGATCCCGTAGCTGCCCTGGTGCCCGAACACCGAGTAGGCGCTGTCGTTCTGCACGTCCCACAGCGCCCCCATGGTGAAGTTGGCGTTGCTGTGGATCATTCCATATGTGGTCGCGGCAGCGGCCACCGCGCCGACCATGTTGGCGTTCGCCGGGTCGTTGTAGTCGCCGCCGTCCACGTTGTACTCGCCCAGGAACAGCGGCACGCTGTCAGGGATGCCGGCCGTCCGCATCTGCGCGCGCACCGCCTGCGCCTGGCCCTGCACGCCCATCGCGTCGTTCACGACCTGCTGGTCGGACTTGGACCCGCTCGACCCTTCCAC
>CAXTUO010000411.1:0-4307 GCA_964247175.1 uncultured Acetobacteraceae bacterium
CCGGGGCGTTCATCCTGTCCTCGCAGATCAACCCGCGCATCCTGCCCCGGGTTGGGGCAGTGCGCGTGCTGCGGATCGGCACCCTGACCTACCTGGCCGCTGCCGGCGCTTTGCTGGCCTGCGCGGTGCTGGACGTGGGCGGCGTGTATGGCGTCGTGCTGCCGGTGGTGCTCGCGATGGGCAGCATGGGGTTCGTGATGCCCAACTCGGCGGTCGGCGCGCTGTCCCGCCACGCGGCGCAGGCCGGCAGCGCGTCCGCGCTGCTGGGCACGGCCGGCTTCTGCCTCGCGGCGCTCAGCGGCGTGCTGGTCGGCGGATTGAGCGATGGCACGGCGCGCCCCATGGCCATCTTGATGCTGACCGGCGCCGTGGGCACCGTGCTGGCCGACCGCCTCCGCCCCAAGCCTGCCATTCCGCAAACGGTGGACATCGCGACATGACCCTCCTGATCGGCATTCCCGCCTGCACGCGGGTGATCCGCGGCCATCCGCAGCACGCCACCCCGGCCCGCTACGGCGCGGCGCTGATGGGCGGCGCCGACGCGGTTCCGGTGCTGATCCCGCCCGTGGGGGAGGCCGCGCTTGCGGTGCTCGACCGGTTGGACGGACTGCTGCTGTCCGGCAGCCCCAGCAACGTGGAGCCTGCCCGCTACGGCGCGGCGGAGGACGAGACACCGGACCTGCACGACCCGGCCCGCGACGCCACCACCTTGCCGCTGATCCGCGAGGCGCTGCGCCGGGACATGCCGCTTCTGGCGATCTGCCGCGGCATCCAGGAGCTGAACGTGGCGCTGGGCGGCAGCCTGCACCAACGGGTGCACCTCGTGCCGGGCCGGCTGGACCACCGAGGCGGGCCGGGTCCGCACAGCCGGACCTACGCGCCGAAGCATGAGGTGGCGTTGTCGGGGGATCTCGCGCGGCTGCTGGGCCATCAGCAGATCCGGGTGAACTCCATACATGGCCAGGCCATCGACCGGCTGGCAGACGGGCTGGCGGCGGAAGCGGTGGCGCCCGACGGCACGGTCGAGGCCGTGCGCGTGTTGGGCAACGCCTTCGCCTTCGGGGTGCAGTGGCATCCGGAGTGGGAGTATGCTTCGGACACCAACAGCGTCACCCTGTTCCGCGCCTTCGGCGACGCCTGCCGCGCCTACGCCGGCGGGGTCAGGCGGGCGGCATAGTCGAGGAGGTTGAGCCATGGATTTGCACCTGACGGGCAAGCGCGCCCTGGTGACAGGCGGCTCGAAGGGGATCGGCCGAGCCAGCGCCGAGGTCTTGGCCGAGGAGGGTTGCGACGTCGTCCTGGTTGCCCGCGACCCGGCGGCGCTGGAAGAAGCCGCGGCGGCGGTGCGGAGCCGCCGTCAGGTGCGGGTCGAAACGGTGGCTGCCGACCTGTCCCGCCAAGCGGAGGTGGAGCGCATCGCCGCCGGCGCCGGGCCGGTCGATATCCTGGTGAACAACGCGGGCGCTATCCCGCCCGGCGACCTGCTGGCGGTGGACGACGCGACTCTGCGCGCCGCCTGGGACCTCAAGGTGTTCGGCTTCATCAGCCTGTGCCGGGCGCTGTATCCCGTGTTGAAGGCCCGGCAGGGCGTCGTCGTGAACGTGATCGGCGCGGCCGGGGAAACGTTCGACCCCGGTTACGTCGCGGGTGTCGCGGGCAACGCCGCCCTGATGGCGTTCACCCGCGCGCTGGGCCGCGGCGCCCATGCGGACGGGGTGCGCGCGGTGGCGATCAACCCCGGCCCGGTCGCCACGACGCGGCTGGAGCGGCTGCTGCGCCACCGGGCCGCGACCGAGCTGGGCGATGCCGACCGGTGGCTTGAGCTTTGCCAAGGCATGCCGTATGGGCGTCCGGCGCAGCCCAAGGAAATTGCCGCTGCCGTCGCCTTTCTTGCCAGCCCACGATCCGCCTACACAAACGGGACTGTGCTGACGATCAATGGCGGGCCATAGACGGTGCGAAGCTGATAGGTCCCGACTCTATAACTCTTGGCGCGAGCCGCCACTTTGGAGCTTCTGTTTGGCGGCCGACGTGACCGTTGCCCGCTTAACCAAGCCCAGGCGTTGCACTTCGTGTGCTGGTCGTTTGACGAAGTGATACAGGCTGGTTATCGGAGTTCAGTAGTCAGCGGCCTTCTGTGGGCGAGCTGTGATGGGCCAGTGCCATAGTCTGGGCTTCTACCATCCCAGGACAGGGCACGGATGCCCTCTGGTTGAACAAGGGATGGCGACCTAGCGCCCGGCAGGACCGAGCAGGCGCACGAACTCGCGATGCACGACGCCGTGGCACTCGCACGCAGCCGCTTCCAGGCCAGCCCGGTCCGTGATCGTAATCTGACCGTTGCCGTAGCGGATGAGGCCCGCCTGTTGGAACAAGCGTGCCGCGATGGTGACACCCGGGCGATGCACGCATAGCATCATCGCCAGGAACTCCTGCGTCATCGGGAACTCGTCGCCCCCCGCCCGGTCGTGCGCTATCAGCAGCCAGCGGGCAAGGCGCTGGTCCAGCGCATGGTGCCCGTTGCAGGCCGCGGTCTGCGTTACCTGGACCTGGAACGCCAGGGCGTAGCGGAGCAGCAGCGTCCGCAAGGGGGCACTGCGGTCCCGCTCCTCTCCGAACACGTCCGCGCCGAGCCGGAGAAACGTGCCGGGCGCCTGAACCATGGCTTCGGTCGGGCTGCGGTCGCTGCCGAGCAGGAGAGGCAGTCCAACCATGCCCTCGGAGCCGACGATGCCGACCTCGGCTGAGTTGCCGTCCACCAGCAGCGCTATCATCGAAATCCAGCCGCTTTCCGGGAAGTAGACGGCCGTGATCGGCTCGTCCGGCACCTGGATGATCTGGCGCAGGCCAAGCTCGACAGGCTCGAGCCGGGGCCAAAGCCGGGCCAGGTCCTCGGTCGGCAGGGCGGCGAGCAGACGGTTGCGCGGCGTGGAAACAGAGGCTTGAAAGGTGGCCATGGATGGCTCCCGCGACGTGTGACGGCGGGAGCACTGACCTCTCTCTGGCGCCCGCGCCTGAGCGTCAGCGGACGATGACCTCAGCATACACGCATTCGTGGTGCAGGATGTCCGAAATCCTACAGCCGGGCAGGATGGGGCTGCCTACAAATGAGGGATGGTCGAAGCACACCCCAGCTCCCGCCCTGAACCATGGGCTTGCCGACCGGGACGTCGGTCGTCCTCGCTTGCCCGGATCACTGCCTTGCCAACCAAACGTTCGGACGATCTTGCGCCATCCCTAGTTGACCGGAGCAGCCAAGCCCCCGAGGCCCGGATTGCCGAGCTGGAAGCGGAAGTCCGCACCTTGCGCGAGCAGGATGCGCGGGCACGCCTGATCCTGGACAGCGCGACCGACTACGCCATCATCACGATGGACACCGACGGCTGCGTCACGGGCTGGAACGCGGGCGCCCAGGCCATCATGGGCTACGCGGAGGCCGAGATCCTCGGGCGGTCGGGGGAGGTCGTCTTTACCTTCGAGGACCGTACCAGCGGCAGGTTCGCCGCCGGGCTGCGCCGGGCTATCGAGACCGAGCGCGCCAGCAACGAGTGTTGGCATCTGCGCCGGGACGGCACCCGCTTTTGGGCAAGCGGGATGATGATGCCGCTGTTGGACGCGGACGGGCACCCGCAGGGCTTCCTGAACATCTTGCGGGACCGCACTGAGGTCCAAGCGGTGATGGAACGTCGTGAGCTGCTGATGGCCGAGATGAACCATCGCATCAAGAACACCTTTGCCACCGTGCAGGCCGTGGCCGCGCAAACACGGCGCCACGCCGGGACGGTCGCCGAGTTCCAGGCGGCCTTTGACGCCCGCCTGATGGTCCTGGCGCGCTCCAACGACGTGCTGATCCGCGCCGACTGGCACGACGCTCCGCTGCGGGATGTGATCGAGGGCGCGCTGGGTGCCTATGGCGGCGAATCCAGCCGCATCACCGTCGAAGGTCCGTCCCTGTTGTTGGCTGCAAGCCTGGCCACGACGATCAGCCTTGCCTTCCATGAGCTTGCCACCAACGCCGTGAAGTATGGCGCGCTGTCCGTCCCGGCGGGCCGGGTGGGCGTGTCGTGGACTACCCCGCGAACCCGGAAGGGTGCTTCCAGGGTTGACATCGTTTGGCGCGAGCGTGGCGGTCCCGCCGTGGAGCCGCCGCAGCGCCGCGGCTTTGGGTCTCAGCTGCTGGAGCGGGGCATGCCGTCCGGCGGGACGGTCAAGCTGGATTTCCAGCCCGAAGGCTTGGAATGCCGCATCTGCTTGCCGCTGAGCGGCGCAACCCATCAGGAGGTCTCACCATGAACATCCGCGACTGC
>CAXTUO010000412.1:0-4295 GCA_964247175.1 uncultured Acetobacteraceae bacterium
GGGGCGATCTGCAGGATCAGCCGGGGGTCGAAGGGCTTGGGGATGATGTACTCCGGCCCGAACACCGGGGCCGCGCCGCCATAGGCCGCGGCCACGACCTCGCTGGCCTCCACGCGGGCCAGCACGGCGATGGCCTCCACGCAGGCGACCTTCATCTCCTCGTTGATCTCCGTCGCGCCCACGTCCAGCGCGCCGCGAAAGATGAAAGGGAAGCACAGGACGTTGTTGACCTGGTTCGGGTAGTCGCTGCGCCCGGTGGCGACGATGGCGTCGGGCCGGGCGTCGCGTACCAGTTCCGGCATGATCTCCGGGTCGGGGTTGGCGAGCGCCAGGATCAGCGGCTTGTCGGCAAGCAGCGGCAGCCAGTCGGGCTTCAGCACGTTGGGGGCGGACAGGCCGAGGAACACGTCGGCGCCTTCCAGCACGTCCGGCAGGCGGCGCGCGTCGGTGTCGCGGGCGTAGTTCGCCATGTTGGGCGGCATGTCGCGGTCGCGGCCCGCGTACACCACGCCCTTCACGTCCGTCAGCGTGACGTTCCCCGCCGGCAGGCCCATCGCCACCAGGAGGTCCACGCAGGCCAAGGCCGCCGCCCCGGCGCCGCTGGTCACGAGCCGCACCTGCTCCAGCCGCTTGCCTTGCAGCAGCAGGCCGTTGCGCACGGCGGCAGCCACGATGATCGCCGTGCCGTGCTGGTCGTCGTGGAACACCGGGATGCCCATGCGGGCGCGCAGCCGGCGCTCGATCTCGAAGCACTCCGGCGCCTTGATGTCTTCCAGGTTGACGGCGCCGAAGGTCGGCTCAAGTGCTGCCACCACGTTGACGAACAGGTCGGGGTCGGCGGCGTCCACCTCGATGTCGAACACGTCGATGCCGGCGAACTTCTTGAACAGGACGGCCTTGCCCTCCATCACCGGCTTGCCCGCGAGCGCGCCGATGTTGCCGAGGCCCAGGACCGCCGTGCCGTTGGAGATCACCGCGACCAGGTTGCCGCGCGCCGTAAGGTCCCGGGCGGCGTCGGGATTGGCGGCGATGGCCTCGCACGCGGCGGCGACGCCGGGCGAATAGGCGAGCGCCAGGTCGCGCTGCGTCGCCATGCGCTTGGTCGCCTCGATCGCCAGCTTGCCGGGCCGCGGCAGGCGATGGTAGTCCAGCGCCGCCTTCCGGAAATCCTCGTCCATTGCCATGTGTCCCTCAGCCGCTGGCCGCCAGGTTTAGCGGGACGCGGCGGGAAGGCAATGCAGGGTTGGGCCAGTCAAAACCAGGGTTCAAGAATGCGGTCGAGAAGACTCGAACTTCCACAGGGTTTCCCCCACAAGCACCTCAAGCTTGCGCGTCTACCATTTCGCCACGACCGCATCGTGCCGGGGACGGCACGCCGTCTCCGGTGCCGGGCGTATAGCGGATGACGCCGCTCGATTCAACTGCGCCCGATTCCACGGAGCCTGGCCCGCCCGGCACCGTGGAATGGCGCGTCGAGGAAGGGCTGCTGCCTTACCCGCAGGCGCTGGCGACGATGCGGGCCCGCGCGGACGCGATCCGCGCGGGCGAGGCGGGCGAGCAGGTGTGGCTGGTGGAGCACCCGCCGCTCTACACCGCGGGCACCTCGGCCAAACCCGGCGACCTTTCCGATCCCGGGCGCTTCCCGACCTTCGACGCCGGGCGCGGCGGGCAATGGACCTACCACGGCCCCGGCCAGCGCACCGCCTACGTCATGCTGGACCTGACCCGGCCGCACGGCCACGTCCGCCCGCGCGACGTGCGCGCCTTCGTGCACGGGCTGGAAGAGTGGCTGATCCGCGCGCTGGACCGGTGGGGCGTCCGGGGAGAGCGGCGGGAGGGCCGGGTCGGCATCTGGGTCGTGGACCCGGCCGCCGGCACGGAAGCCAAGATCGCCGCCATCGGCGTCCGCGTGACGCGCTGGGTGAGCTGGCACGGGGTGGCGCTGAACGTGGACCCGGACCTCGGCCACTTCGCCGGCATCGTGCCCTGCGGGATTGCGGAGCACGGCGTGACCAGTTTGCACGCGCTGGGGTTGCCGGTGACGATGGCCGACGCGGATTTGGCGCTTCGGGGGGCTTGGGGGGAGGTGTTTGGGTAGGGTTCCTCGCTTTGAACAGACAGACGGCATCGCGTTTTCATGCAAGAATAGCTTAAGGAAAAGAGGTGGGACCATGCCGGACGGGCTTTACGAACGTGATGTTCTTGCCTGGGCTGAGCGCCAAGCCGACCTCCTGCGCCGCCTGGAAACGGGTGAGCGTGTGAATGAAGAGGTCGATTGGCCCAACCTGATTGAGGAGGTGCAGGACGTGGGGCGGTCGGCACTGAGGTCCTGTCGGAGCCTGCTGCGGCACGCTATGGCTCATCTGCTCAAGCTGCATGCTTGGCCCGGAAGCCGGGCCGCCTCGCATTGGCAAGAGGAAGTCGAAAGCTTCATTGGTGACGCAGAGGACTGCTTTGCTCCGTCCATGCGGCAGCACATCGACCTTGATACCCTTTACAGACGAGCCTTAAAGCAGTTTTGGTCCGCAACGGACGACAGTGGCGAGCCGCGTCCGGTGCCTGCGGACTGTCCCTTTATGCTGGACGACTTCCTTTCCTTGGATGCCGACGTTCAGGCGCTGGTGCGAAAGCTCGGCGGCGCCTCAGGCCCTTAACGTGGATCTGGCAACCATCCCGTGCCGTGACCCTGATCCAACAGCCGAGGAGCAGACCTGATGCACATCGTCACGGGAGGCACGCACGGCATCGGCCGTGCCTGCGTCGAGTTCCTGGTCCGCCGGGGAGAGCAGGTCCTTGTCACCGGCCGCGACCAGGCAGCAGGGGCGGAGATCGCGGCGACGTTGCCGCGCGCGAGCTTTCTCGCGGGAGATGTGAGCAGCCCGGAGGACGTCAGGCGCGTTGTCGGCCATGCGCTCGAACTCGGGGGCGGGAGGCTGGCTGGGTTGGTCAACAACGCGGGCATGTCGCGCCGCGTGGCTTTCCTTGAGGCGGAGGTCGCGGACTGGGACCAAGTTCTCGATGTCAACGCCCGCAGTGCTTTCCTTTTCACCCGGTGCGCGCTGCCCGGCCTGATCGCAGGGAAAGGGGCCGTCGTCAACGTGTCGTCGATTGCGGGCAAGGTCGGGGAGGAAGGGCTTGCGCTCTACTGCGCATCAAAGGCCGCCGTGCTGGGCATGACGCAGGCCCTTGCGCTTGAGTTCGGCGCGGAGGTCCGCTTCAACGCGGTCTGCCCTGGACAGATCGCGACACGGATGATGGGCGGCATCCTCGGCCAGGACGAGGCGCGTCGCCGGCTGGAACTGCGCATTCCGGCCGGCCGCTTTGGGACGCCGGACGAGGTCGCGGAAGTGATCGGGTGGCTGCTTTCCCCGGCCGCACGCTACGTGAATGGCGCGGTGATCACCGTGGATGGGGGCGAGACCGCCGGTCTGCGAACACCCCGGGAGCCTGAGCTACCATCCTGACCCGGCGCAGCAGGCGCTTGCTGTCCCTACCGGCTGAGCCGGATGAACCGCTCGGCCAGCGCGACATCCTCCGCGATCCGCCGTCGCCGGGCCGCGGCCTCGGCGTCCTCGCCCCACCCCTCCGCCTGGAACAACTCGTCCAAGCTCGCCAGCTCATGCGCCCTCACCGCGTCCAGCGCCCCCTCCGCAAGCGCCAAACCCAGCACCGCGCTGCCCAGCAACGGCACCGCCACGCCCAGCGCCGCGAGCGTCGGCACGGATTGCCCGGCCATCGCCCGGCGGATCGCATCGAGCGCCGCCGGGTCCTGCGCCCGGTGCATGATGCCCGTGGTCACATCCAGCCGGGCGCCGTACTGCCGGGCTGCCCAGTCCAGCCAAGGCTGCCAGGCATGGGCCTGCCGCACCACCAGCGCCGCCGGGCCTTCCGCGCGGTAGCACAGCAGGTCGCTTTCCGCGTACTGCGCGAGGGCGGCGGCGACCGGCGCCGGGTCGGGGGCGATGCGGTCCTGCGCGGTGCCGGCCAGGCGGGTCAGCGGCACGTCGTCCATGGTCATCGCGCCGCCCTTGGCGCCGCCGGCCTGCTGCCACTCGGCGGCGACCGCTTCGGCCAAGGCGGGAGCGGCAACCGTGAGCGGCTTGCCGCCCGGAATGCGCATCGGCTTGCCGTCCAGCAGCACGGCGAACCCGCCCTCGGTCGGCGCGGCGGCGGCAGTGTCCCAGAAACGAAGCACGCGGGGGGTGTTCCTTATCGCAAGAGGCTGCGCAGCAGGTCGGCCGGCTTGACGCTGCGCGGCGTTTCGGCCGGGGCGGCGCCAGCCGCCGGCATCGGTC
>CAXTUO010000413.1:0-4292 GCA_964247175.1 uncultured Acetobacteraceae bacterium
GCGCCCAACCTGGTGCAGACGTTGGAAGGGTCGCCGGCGCTGATCCATGGCGGGCCGTTCGCCAACATCGCCCATGGCTGCAACTCGGTGATGGCCACCCGGCTTGGCCTCAAGCTGGCCGACGTGGTGGTGACGGAGGCCGGGTTCGGCGCCGACCTGGGCGGCGAGAAGTTCCTCGACATCAAGTGCCCGAGCGCCGGGCTGACGCCGCGTTGCGCGGTGGTCGTGGCGACGCTGCGGGCGCTCAAGATGCACGGCGGCGTGGCGAAGTCCGACCTGGGGCGGGAGGACCCGGCGGCGGTGGAGCGCGGCTTGGTCAACCTGGCCCGGCATGTCGAGAACCTGCAGGAATTCGGCCTGCCCGTCGTGGTCGCGCTCAACCAGTTCGTCTCGGACACGCCGCGCGAGTTCGCGGTGGTGCAGGCCGCGATGCAGGGGCGAGGCGTCGAAACGGTGCTGTGCACGCATTGGGCGGACGGCGCGGCAGGGGCGGAGGCGCTGGCCCGCGCCGTCCTGGCCCGGATCGAGGGCGGCGAGGCGCAGTACAAGCCGCTTTACCCGCCCTCCCTGGGGCTTGCGGACAAGATCCGGACGGTGGCGCAGAAGATCTACCGGGCGAGCGACATCGTGCTCGCGCCCGCGGTGGCGAAGCGGCTGCAGGCGTTCGAGGCGGCGGGCCACCGCGACCTGCCCGTGTGCATCGCCAAGACCCAGTACAGCTTCAGCGCAGACCCGACCGCCATGGGTGCGCCGGTGGATCACGTGCTGCCGGTGCGCGAGGTGCGGCTGTCTGCGGGCGCAGGCTTCGTCGTCGCGGTGTGCGGGGACATCATGACCATGCCGGGCCTGCCACGGGTTCCGGCGGCGAACTCGATCCGGTTGGATGCAAACGGCTTGATCGAGGGGCTGTTCTGACGGCGCGAGCCGATTACCGCGTCGGTCGTGGTGGCGTCGCGCTGTAGTCGTAGAAGCCCCGCCCGGTCTTGCGGCCCAGCCAGCCGGCCTCGACATACTTCACCAGCAACGGGCAGGGGCGGTACTTGCTGTCCGCCAGCCCCTCGTGCAGCACCTGCATGATGCTGAGGCAGGTATCCAGCCCGATGAAATCGGCCAGCTCCAGCGGCCCCATCTTGTGGTTGGCGCCCAGCCGCAGCGCGCTGTCGATCCCGGTCACGCCGCCGACGCCCTCGTACAAGGCGTAAACCGCCTCGTTGATCATCGGCACCAGGATGCGGTTGACGATGAAGGCCGGGAAGTCCTCGGACACCGCCGTGGTCTTGTCGAGCCGGGCGGCCAGGGCCTGCACCGCCTGGAACGTCGGCTCGGCCGTCGCGATGCCGCGGATGACCTCGATCAGCTTCATGACCGGGACCGGGTTCATGAAGTGCATGCCGATGAACTTCTCCGGCCGGTCGGTGCTGGCAGCCAGGCGCGTGATGCTGATGCTGCTGGTGTTGCTCGCCAGGATGCAGGACGGCTTCAGATGCGGGGTCAGGGCGCGGAAGATGGCGCGCTTGACCTCCTCCTTCTCCGTCACCGCCTCGATCACCAAGTCGGCGTCGGCGAAAGCCGCATAGTCGCTGCTGGGCGTGATCCGCGCCAGCGCGTCCGACTTCTGCCCGGGCGTGATCGCCTCCTTGGCAACCTGGCGGTCCATGTTGCGCGCCATCGCCGCCATCGCCTTGTCGAGCGCGTCCGGCTTGGTGTCCAGCAGCACGACGGGCAGCCCGGCCAATGCGCAGACATGCGCGATGCCGCTGCCCATCTGCCCGGCGCCTACGACGCCCACCGCCCGCACGTCGGGCGGCTCGGCCTGTTCTAGATCACCGGTCAAGAAGCCCGTCCCAGCTCCGCCTCAAGCTCCGGCAACGCGCTGAACAGGTCGCCGACGAAGCCGTAATCCGCCACCTGGAAGATCGGCGCGTCCTCGTCCTTGTTGATGGCCACGATGACCTTGCTGTCCTTCATGCCCGCCAGGTGCTGGATCGCGCCGCTGATGCCGACCGCCAGGTAAAGCTCCGGCGCCACGATCTTGCCGGTCTGGCCCACCTGGTAATCGTTCGGCACATAGCCGGCATCGACCGCCGCCCGCGACGCGCCGACCGCTGCGCCCAGTTTGTCGGCAATCGGCTCCAGCAGCTTGAAGTTCTCGCCGTTCTGCATCCCGCGCCCGCCGGAGATCACGATGCGCGCCGCGGTCAGTTCCGGCCGTTCGCTCTTGGACAGCTCCGCCGAAACGAAGCGTGACGTGGCCTCTGCCTCGGGGGTGGACACCGGCTCGATGGTGGCGCTCCCGCCTTCCGCCGCCACAGGATCGAAGCTCGCGGCGCGGACCGTCACGACCTTCTTGCTGTCGGACGAGGCGACGGTTGCCAGGGCATTGCCGGCGTAGATCGGCCGGACAAAGGTGTCGGCATCGACGATGCCGGCGATGTCGCTGATCGGCTGCACGTCCAGAAGGGCGGCGACGCGCGGCATCACGTTCTTGCCGGTCGCCGTGCTGGCCGCCATGATGTGGTCGTGGTGCCCGGCCATCGAAACCAGCAGTGCCGCCAGCGGCTCCGCCAGGCTGTGCGAATAGGCCGGGCTGTCGGCCACATGCACCTTGGTCACGCCCGGGAGCTTCGCCGCTGCGGCTGCGGCGTCGCCGACACCCTCGCCGGCCACCAGCACATGCACCTCGCCCAACTGGGCGGCGGCGGCGACGGCGCTGCGGGACGGCTGCTTGATTTGGCCTCCGTCGTGGTCGAGCAGGACAAGCGACGCCATGTCAGATCACCTTCGCTTCGGTTCGCAGTTTCTGCACAAGCTCGGCCACCGAGCCCACCTTGACGCCGGCGCTGCGCCGCGGCGGCTCCGCCACCTTGACCAGGCGCAGACGGGGCGCCGGGTCCACGCCGAGGTCGGCGGGCTTGACCGTCTCGATCGGCTTCTTGCGCGCCTTCATGATGTTGGGGAGGCTCGCATAGCGCGGCTCGTTCAGGCGCAGGTCCGTGGTGATGATGCAGGGCATGTTCAGCTCCAGCGTTTCCAAGCCCCCGTCGATCTCCCGCGTCACCACCAGCTTGTCGCCCTCGATCGCGACGCGGCTCGCAAAGGTGCCTTGCGGCCAGCCGAGCAAGGCCGCCAGCATCTGCCCGGTCGCGTTCATGTCGTCGTCGATGGCCTGCTTGCCCATGATGATGAGGCCGGGCTGCTCCTTGTCCGCCAGCGCCTTCAGCAGCTTGGCGACCGCCAGCGGCTGCAGCTCCACGTCCGTTTCCACCAGGACGCCGCGGTCCGCGCCCATGGCGAGAGCCGTGCGGATCGTTTCCGCGCACGCGGCGATGCCCATGGACACCGCGACGATCTCGGTGGCGACGCCCTTCTCCTTCAAGCGCACCGCTTCCTCGACGGCGATCTCGTCGAAGGGGTTCATCGACATCTTGACGCCCGCCGTTTCGACGCCGGAGCCGTCCGCCTTGACGCGCACCTTCACGTTGTAATCGACGACGCGCTTGACGGGGACGAGAAGCTTCATGGGATTGCCATCGGGTTATGGGTGAGGTGGGCGCGCGCCGGGCGAGGCCAAGCCCGGCAGCCCGCCGCGGCACGGCAAAAATCGGCCAAACCTTATGGGCCTGGCCGTCCGGATGTCAAACCTGGGGAACCCTGCCACCATCAGTTCCGCAGCAGCGAAAGCAGGATGACGAACAGGACCAGCGCCACGGCCTGCAAGGCAACGCGCCAGCGCATCAAGGTGTTGGACAGCCGCGCGTTCTCTCCGCCGCGCGCCAGGCCGATCAGCCCGGCCAGCAGCACGCCCACCGTCCCCAGCATCGCCAAGCCAACCAGGATCGTCAGCAACGTCGTCATGGGCAGCACCAAATCATGACATGAAGCTGGGCGTTGCATTGGCAATGTCATCCCCGGCCCGCCACGCGGCCAGCATAGGAGCGGCATTGACACGGTTTGCGCACAGGTGTTCGACGCTGCGCATGCATCCGCGCTTGCTGCCCATGATCCTGCTTCCGCTTGTGCTGGGCCTTGCGTCGCCAGGGCATGGCCAGGCGCCGGCACCCCCGGCCCAAGCCGCGCCGGCCCAAGCGGCGTCAAGTCGGCCCGCCCCGGCGCTGGCGCCCGCGCAGGCTCAGCAGGTGCTGGACCTGCTGCGGGACGACAAGCGTCGGGCCGAGTTCACCACGGTGCTGGAAAGCATGGCCAAGGCCGCGCCGGCCGCAGACGCGACCACGCCTGCCGCGGCCACGCCTGCCGCGGTCCCGGCCGTCCCAGCCCCGGCCCCGGCCGCGCCG
>CAXTUO010000414.1:0-4291 GCA_964247175.1 uncultured Acetobacteraceae bacterium
CTCGCCGCCTGCATGAACCTCGCGATCAGCAACACCGACAAGATCGCGGCGCTGCGCCAGGAGGCCGAGCGCACCGGCATCCGCGTGCTGCCGCCCGACATCAACCGCTCCGGCGCCGAGTTCCGGGTGGAGGTCGGGCCGGACGGCACGGAGGCGATCCGCTACGCGCTGGCTGCGGTGAAGCGGATCGGCTTCGCCGCCATGCAGGCGCTCGTGGCCAGCCGGGGCGACCGGGAGTTCGCCGACCCGGCCGACTTCGCCGCCCGGGTCGATCCGCGCCAGCTCAGCAAGGGGCAGCTTGAAAACTTGGCCCGCGCCGGCGCCTTTGACAGCATCGCGCCCAACCGCGCCCAGATGTTCGCCGCCGCCGAGACGATCATGCGCCGCGCCCAGGCCCAGGCGGAGGAAACGGAAACCGGCCAGGCCGGGCTGTTCGGCGGCGGCCCAACGCCCGAGCCGCTGCGCTTACCTCCCATGCTGGATTGGCCGCCGATGGAGCGCCTGGGCTACGAGGCGGAGGCGGTGGGCTTCCACCTGACCGCCCATCCGCTCGACAGCTACGGCCCGTTGCTGCGGCGCCTCGGCGTGGTGCCGTCCAGCCAGATGGAAGCGCGCGCCCAGGCCGGCGCCGGCCGCATTCGCATGGCCGGCTGCGTCGTGGCGTCCAAGGAGCGCACGACGCGCACCGGCAGCCGCATGGCCTGGATCCGCCTGTCGGACCAGGGCGGCAGCTACGAGGTGACGGTGTTCAGCGAGGTGCTGGGCAGCGCGCGGGATATCCTCAAGGCCGGGAGCGCGGTGCTGATGGGCGTGGACCTCCGGCTGGAAGGCGACAGCCTGCGCGTCACCGCCGCCGACTGCGTGTCCTTGGAGCAGGCGGCGAGCGACGCGGGCGCCGGGATGCGGATCTGGCTCGACCGGACGGAGGCGGTGCCCCACATCCGAGCGCTGCTGTCCCGGGAGGGCCGCGGGCGCGGCCGGGTCACGCTGGTGCCGCGCATCGACGATGCGCAGGCGGTGGAGATCACCATCCCCGGCGGCTTCCAGGTGACGCCGCGGCTGGCGCAGGCGCTCAAGATCGTGCCGGGAGTGGAACGGGTCGAGGAGGTTTGACGCTTGCCAACCTGGCCATGATCCACCATATCTCCCGCGCCCGCGACCGTCGCGGGTAATTCACACGCGGGGCGCCTTTCCCGGGGTTGATCCCCCAGGTTCCGGTGCCGCATGGCTCGGCCCCGCGGAGGATCAACCGGATCATCGGAAAGGACGCGCCCCCATGGCGATGCCCGACTTCACCTTGCGTCAGCTCCTCGAAGCCGGCGTGCATTTCGGCCACCACACAAGGCGCTGGAACCCGCGCATGTCGCCGTACATCTTCGGCGTCCGCAACCAGGTCCACATCATCGACCTGCAGCAGACGGTGCCGATGCTGGACCGCGCGCTGCGCGCCGTGCGCGATGTGACGGCGGCCGGCGGGCGCGTGCTGTTCGTCGGCACCAAGCGCGCGGCGGCCGAGTACGTGGCGGACAGCGCCAAGCGCTGCGGCCAGTATTACGTGAACCACCGCTGGCTCGGGGGCATGCTGACCAACTGGAAGACCATCACCGGCAGCATCAAGCGCCTGCGCCAGATCGAGGAGATGCTGGGCGGCGACGTGCAGGGCCTCACCAAGAAGGAGGTGCTGGACATCACCCGCGACCAGGAGAAGCTGGAGCGCGCGCTGGGCGGCATCAAGGACATGGGCGGCCTGCCGGACATCCTGTTCATCATCGACACGAACAAGGAAAAGCTCGCCGTCGAGGAGGCCAACAAGCTCGGCATTCCCGTGGTGGCCGTGCTGGACAGCAACTCGGACCCGGAGGGCGTGACCTACCCGATCCCCGGCAACGACGACGCGATCCGGGCGATCACCATGTACTGCGACCTGGTCGCCGGCGCCGTGCTGGACGGCATCAGCGCCGAGATGGTGGCGAGCGGGCGTGACCTGGGCGCAGCCGAGGAGCTGCCGCCGGAGGCGTTGCCAGTGGCGGAGCCTGCCCCGGCCGAGCAGCCGGCGGCGTAAGGAGGGCTTGAGAGATGGCGGAGATCACGGCGGCGGCCGTCAAGGCCCTGCGCGAGAAGACCGGCGCGGGCATGATGGACTGCAAGCGGGCGTTGACCGAGTGCGGCGGCGACCCGGAAGCGGCGTTCGACTGGCTGCGCAAGAAGGGCCTGTCGGCGGCCGCGAAGAAGAGCGGCCGGGTGGCGGCGGAGGGCTTGGTCGGCGTTGCCAGCATGGCGAACAAGGCGGCGATGGTCGAGGTCAACGCCGAGACCGACTTCGTGGCCCGCAACGAGACGTTCCAGGCGCTGGTGGCCGCCGTGGCGCAGATCGCGCTGGAGGTCGGCGACGACGTGGAAGCGATCCGCGCGGCGCCCTATCCCGGCACCGGGCGGACGGTCGCGGAGGAGCTGACGCAGCTCGTGGCGACCATCGGGGAGAACATGCACCTGCGCCGGGCCAAGGTGCTGACGGTGCCGCAAGGGGTCGTTGCGACCTACGTGCACCAGCCGCTGAAGCCTGGCCTGGGCAAGATCGGCGTGCTGGTCGCGGTTGAGGCCGGCAGCGAGCAGGACGCCCTGGAAACCTTGGGCCGCCAGGTCGGCATGCACGTCGCCGCGAGCCGGCCCGACGCGCTCGACATCGACGGGGTGGACCCGGCGGCGCTGGAGCGGGAAAAGGCCGTGCTGACCGAGCAGGCGCGCCAGTCCGGCAAGCCCGACAACATCATCGAGAAGATGGTGGAAGGGCGCATCCGCAAGTACTACGAGGAAGTCGTGCTGCTGGAGCAGGTCTGGGTGCACGACAACGAGAGCCGGGTGCGCGCCGTGGTGAAGAAGGCCGGCGTCAAGCTCGCGGGCTTCGCCCGCTTCCATTTGGGCGAGGGAATCGACAAGCCGACCGGCGGGGATTTCGCGTCCGAGGTCGCCGCCGCCGCCGGCATTGCGCCGCCGCCCGAGTCGCCGGCTCCGTCGCCGCCGGCGGAATAGCCGGTGCCGGGTGATCGGGCCGGACCGGCGGCTTAAACTTGTGGCGGGCGGCGTCACCCTCTAGCGTGCCGCCGCCCGGCCCCGGAAGGATTCCATGCCAAATCAACCGACCCACAAGCGCGTCCTTCTCAAAGTGTCCGGGGAGGCGCTGATGGGCCGGCGGGAGTACGGGTTGGACACCGACACCCTGGCGCGCATCGCCGCCGACGTGGGCGACGTGGTGCAGATGGGCGTGCAGGTCTGCCTGGTGATCGGCGGCGGCAACATCTTCCGCGGCGTGTCCGCGGCGGCGGGCGGCATGGACCGGGCGCAGGCCGATTACATGGGCATGCTGGCGACGGTGATGAACGCGCTGGGCATGCAGAGCGCGCTGGAGCGGCGTGGCGTCGCGACCCGCGTGCAGTCGGCCATCCCGATGAGCAGCGTGTGCGAGCCGTATATCCGGCGCCGGGCGCAACGGCACATGGAAAAGGGCCGGGTGGTGATCTTCGCTGCCGGCACCGGCAACCCGTTCTTCACCACCGACACCGCCGCAGCCCTCCGTGCCGCCGAGATGAACTGCGACCTGCTGCTCAAGGGCACCCAGGTGGACGGCGTGTATTCGGCCGACCCCCGCAAGGTGCCCGACGCGGAGCGGTACGAGCAGTTGACATATCTTGACGTGCTTGCCCGCGACCTTGGGGTGATGGATGCGGCGGGCATCAGTCTGGCGCGGGAGAACGGCCTGCCGATCATCGTGTTCAACATCCACGCGCCCGGGGCGTTCGCGCAGGTGATGCGCGGCGAGGGTCGTTTCACCCGCATCATCGAGCCGCATTGAACCCAACCCGGGGAGTTTTCATCATGCCCGCCGACGTGAACGCCCTCAAGACCGACCTGACGCGACGGATGGACGGCGCGCTGGAAACCTTGCGCCGCGACTTCGGCGGCCTGCGCACCGGCCGGGCCAGCCCGGCGCTGCTGGAGCCGGTCAAGGTCGAGGCTTACGGCACCGAGGTTCCGATCACCCAGGTCGGCACCATCGGCGTGCCGGAACCGCGGATGATCACCGTGCAGGTCTGGGACCGCACGCTGGTCGGCGCGGTGGAGCGCGCGATCCGCGACAGCGGGCTGGGCCTCAACCCCGGCTCCGACGGGCAGGTGGTGCGGGTGCCCATTCCCCAGCTCACGGCGGAGCGCCGAGGCGAGCTGGCGAAGGCGGCCGGACGCTACGCGGAGGGCGCGCGGGTGGCGGTGCGCGGCGTGCGGCGGGACGGCATGG
>CAXTUO010000415.1:0-4275 GCA_964247175.1 uncultured Acetobacteraceae bacterium
CCGGGTCGCCGCCGCCCATCTGCGCCATCAGCGCGTCCACCGTGTCGCCGGGGGCAAGCTGCAGCAGCAGGAACAGCCCGGCCAGGATGATCAGCAGCGTCGGCAGGCTGGCCAGCAGACGCCGGCCGGCGAGGGCTAGGACGCGCATCTCGCCAAGTAATTAAGCGGGGGCGAGCCAGGCATCGTGCCAATCGCCCGACCCCCAGCGCGGCGTGTTCAGGCCGTTCTGCAGCCGCTTGGTGGCCGCGGTCTGGAACTCGCGCTCCGTCACCATCCAGATCGGCAGCTCCTCGTTGATGAGCTTCGTCCACTCGGCGTAGAGGGCGCGCCGCTTGGCCGGGTCGAGCTCGGCGGCGGCCTGGTCGGTGAGCGCATCGACCGCCTCGGACTGCCAGCCCCACTGGTTGGTCCAGGGCGCGCCCTTGGGGCTGCCGGAGCGGTACCATACGCTGGTGGAGACCGCGGGGTCGCCGCGATACTGGTGCCAGCCGGTGGCGAGGTCGAAGTTCCAATCCCGGTACACCGCGGACAAGGCGCCCGCCGTGTCCAGGTTCACGATCTCGACCTTGATGCCCACCGCCTGCAGCGACTGCTGCATGAACGTCGCGAGCAGCGGCACGTCCTCCCCGTTGTTGATCGGCACCAGGCGCAGCGTGAAGCGGGTGCCGCCGGCGCCGGGCTTGAACCCGGCCTCGTCCAGCAGGGCAATCGCACGCTTGCGGTCGAACGGGTAGGGCGGCGCGTTGCCGGGGAAGAACGCCGTGGAAGCGGACGGGATGGGGCCGGTCGCCGGCTTGCCCTGGCCGTACAGGAAGTTCTCGATGAAGAACGGCACGTCGATGGCGTGGGCGATGGCCCGGCGCACCCGCACGTCCGCCAGCTCCTTGCGGCGGTGGTTGAATTCCAGCGTGTTGTTGAAGGCGTTGGCCTCCGACCCGCGCGTGGTGACGACGTAGTTCGGGTCGGACTTCAGCCGGTCGAGGTCGGCGAGCGAGATGCCGTTGTAGCACGTCACCTGGACCTGCCCGGTTTCCAGCGCCGCCGCCGCCGCGGCCCGGTCGGTGATGAAGCGCCAAACGATGCGGTCCACGTAGGGGAAGCCCTCGCGCCAATAGGCCGGGTTGCGGTCGGCGATGACGTACTGGCCGCGCTCATACTGCACGAACTTGAACGGCCCGGTGCCGACCGGCGCGGTGTTGGCCGGGTTCTCCAGCACGTCCGTGCCCTCGAACACATGGCGGGGTGCCACGTAGCCGAGGTCGCACAGGGCGCGCAGCAGCAGGTTCTCCGGCATCGGCCGGCTGTAGCGGAACACGGCGGTGTGCGGGTCCGGGGTGTCCACGGCTTGAAGGTACTGCTGCAACTGGGTGCCGTAGTTGAGGTATTTCTTCCACAGCTCCATCGCGCTGTACTGCACGTCCGCCGCGGTGAACGGCTTGCCGTCGTGCCACTGCACGCCGTCCCGCAGGCGGAAGGTCACGGTCCTGCCGTCCGGCGCGGCGTCCCACCCCGTCGCCAGCACCGGCGCCGGCTTGCCCGAGGCGTCGAGATCGACCAAGCCCTCCATCATCTTGCTGGTGATGATGTAAACGCCGGTGGAGGCGCGCAGCGCCGGGTTCAGGATGCGCTGCTCGCTGCTGAGATGGGAGGTCAGCACGCCGCCCCGCCTGATCCCGGCCGGACCCGCGCTCCGGCCAACGCTTTCCTGGGCCATGGCGCCTCGGATGAAGGAAAGGCCGGCGATCCCCGGGGCCAGCCGCATCGCGCCGCGTCGTGTCAGCGTCATTGGATTGACCTCGCGTGAAGGTGGGGCAGGGGGGCGCAGGCGGGAACGGCCTGCGTCCTCATTTTGTCGGGGCGGATTGGCGCTGTCGAGCCTCCGGCCTCACGCGAGCACGGCGGACAAAAAGGCGCGGGTCCGCGCCTCCTCCGGCGCGCCCAGCACCTGCGCGGTGAGGCCGGCCTCGATGATCGCGCCGGCGTCCATGAACGCCACCCGGTGCGCCGCTTCCCGCGCGAACGCCAGCTCGTGCGTCACCACGATCATCGTCATCCCGCTCCGCGCCAGCTCCTGCATCACCGCCAATACCTCGCCCACCAGCTCGGGGTCGAGCGCGCTGGTCGGCTCGTCGAACAGCATCAGCTCCGGACGCATCGCCAGCGCGCGGGCGATGGCGACGCGCTGCTGCTGCCCGCCGGAAAGCTGCGCCGGGTAGGCGTGCGCCTTGCTGGCCAGGCCCACGCGCTCCAGCAGCGCCATCGCGTCCCGCACGGCTTCCGCGGGTTGCCGGCGCAGCACCTGCACCGGCCCCTCGGTCACGTTCCCCAGCGCGGTCAGGTGCGGGAACAGGTTGAAGCGCTGGAACACCATGCCGGTGCGCCGCCGCTGCCGGGCGATCTCGGCCTCGCTCAATGGGTATAAACGCCCGGCCTCCACCCGGCGCCCCAGCAGCTCGCCGCCCAGCCAGATCGCGCCCGCGTCGATGGCGACCAACTGGTTCACGCAGCGCAGCAGCGTCGTCTTGCCGGAGCCGGACGCGCCGATGACGCACAGCACCTCGCCCGCCGCCACGTCGAGCGACACGCCGCGCAGCGCCCGGAACGCGCCGAACCGCTTCTCCACGCCGCGGATCGCGACCAGCGTCACGCCGCGCGCCCGCGCGAGAACCGCCGCTCCAGCAGCATTTGCAGCGGCGTCAGCAGCGACACGACCACCAGGTACCAGATGCCCGCCACCATCAGCAATTCGATCACCCGGGAGTTGGCGTAGTAGATGTTCTGCGCGGAATGCAGCACCTCGGCATATTGGATCACGCTGGCGAGCGAGGTGAGCTTCACCATGCCGATGAACTCGTTGCCGAGCGGCGGGATCACCACGCGCATCGCCTGCGGCAGCACGATGCGGCGCAGCGCGCGGAGCCGGGTCATGCCGATGGCCTGCGCCGCCTCGTGCTGCCCGGGATCGACGGACAGGATGCCGGCGCGCGCCACCTCCGACGTGTAGGCGCCCTGGTTGATGCCGAGGCCGAGCAGGGCGGCGGCGAACGGCGTCATCACGTCCACCGTGCGAACCGACCACACGCCGGGCCAGCCGAGCACGGGGAACACCAGCGCCAGGTTGAACCACAGCAGCAGTTGCAGGATCACCGGCGTGCCGCGGAACAGCCACACGTAGCCCGCCGACACGCCGCGCAGCACCGGGTTGGGCGACATGCGCAGCACCGCTGCCCCGACCCCGAGCGCCACGCCGAGCGCCATGGCGCACACCGCCATCAGCACGGTGTTGCCGACGCCTCCCAGGATGGAGCGGACCGTGAGGAACCGCCACACGAACGCCCATTCGATCTGCCCGGCGGCGAACGCCCGTGCCAGCAGCCCGAGCAGCGCCAAGAGCGCCCCTGCCGCCAGCCAGCGCCGCCAATGCAGCGGGCGCACGGCGGGCAGGTCCGAAAGGTCCGTCCAGGCGTCGGGCGGTACGCCCGCATTGGCGTTCACGAGCGGCACGCCCGCATCGGCGCTCACGGGCGCGGGCCGCCGTTCAGCAGGGGCGCGTCCACGGCGTTGCCCGACAGGCCCCACTTGGCCATGATCCGCCCGTAGCTGCCGTCCGCGATCATCGCCGCCAACGCATCGGCCACCGCGTCGCGGAACCCGGCGTCGGCTTTGCGGAACGCGATCCCCTGCAGCACGGACGAGAACGGCTGGCCCACCACACGGTACGCGCCGGGTTCGAGCGACATGGCGTAGGGGATCGTTTCGCTCCCCTGCACGGCGGCGTCGATGCGGCCCTGCTTCAACTGGCTGCGCGCGTCGGCGGTGCTTTCGGCCGGCACCACAGCGATGGCGGGCTTGCCGGCGGCCTCGCAGGTTTCGGCGCTGAACCGGGCGATCTCGGCGGGGAAGGAGGTGCTGCGGCTGGTGCCGACGCGCTTGCCGCACAGCTCGGCGGGCGCCTGCGCCGGGCTGGCCGCCAGGGTGTAGAACTGCGCGCCGGACCGCATGTAGTCGATGAAGTCCATCGCCTCGCGCCGGGCCGGCAGGTCGCTGAGGCCGCTCAGGATGAAGTCGGTGCGCCCGGTGGCGAGCGAAGGGATCAACTGCTCGAACGCGCTTTCCTGCCAGGCGACCGCGAGGCCGAGCTTGGCCGCGAGCGCCTGGCCGAGGTCGATGTCGAGGCCGGTCAGGCGGTCGGTCGCCGGCTCCTTATATTCCATGGGCGGATACACCGCGTTGGTGCTGAGGTGCAGCGTGCCCGCGGCGCGGATCGCGGGCGGG
>CAXTUO010000416.1:0-4270 GCA_964247175.1 uncultured Acetobacteraceae bacterium
GCGACCGCCTGCTTCGACAGGTCGTCGTAGCAGATCATCGCGTGCATCTTGTTGTCGCGGAAGTACTCGCCCATCGTGCAGCCGGTGTAGGGCGCCAGGAACTGCATCGGCGCCGGGTCGCTGGCGGTGGCGGCGACCACGATGGAGTACTCCATCGCGCCGTTCTCTTCCAGCGTGCGGACCAACTGCGCGACCGTCGAGCGCTTCTGCCCGATCGCCACGTAGATGCAATACAGCTTGGCCCCTTCCTCCGTGCCGGCGTTGACGCCTTTCTGGTTGATGATGGCGTCGATGATCACGGCCGTCTTGCCGGTCTGCCGGTCGCCGATCACCAGCTCGCGCTGGCCGCGGCCCACGGGGATCAGCGCGTCGATGGCCTTGAGCCCGGTCTGCATCGGCTCATGCACCGACTGGCGCGGGATGATGCCCGGCGCCTTCACCTCGACCCGGCTCTGCTCCACGTCCGCGAGCGGCCCCTTGCCGTCAATCGGCTGGCCCAAGCCGTCCACCACGCGCCCCAACAGGCCGCGGCCCACCGGCACGGACACGATGTCGCCCGTGCGGGTCACGGTGTCGCCTTCGCGGATGCGGCTGTCGTCGCCGAACACCACGACGCCAACGTTGTCGGTCTCCAGGTTCAGCGCCATGCCCTTGATCCCCGCGGACGGGAACTCGACGAGCTCGCCGGCCTGCACGTTCTGCAGGCCGAACACGCGGGCGATGCCGTCGCCCACGGACAATACCTGCCCGGTTTCGGCGACGTTCTGCTCGGTGTCGAACGCGGCGATCTGCTTCTTCAGGATCTCCGAGATCTCGGCGGGGCGGATTTCCATCTTAGGCGGCACCCTTCATGGCATACTGCAATCGTTGCAGGCGGGATTTCAAACTGGTGTCGTAGAGGCGCGCGCCGATGCGGACCACGAGGCCCCCCAGCAGGCTGGGATCGACGCTGTCCTCGATGTTCACGGTGCCGTAGCCGGCCTCGATCATGCGGGCGCGCAACTGCTCGCGCTGCACGTCCGACAGCGGGTGCGCGCTCACGACCTTGGCCACCACCACGCCGCGCTTGCTGGCCACCAAGGCGGCGAAGCTCGCCACGATCTCACGCAGCGCGCCCAGCCGGCGGTTGTTGGCCACCACGCCCACGAAGTGCTGGAGCAGCTCGCTGAACCCTTCCGCTTTCAGCACCGCGACGGCCGCCGTGCGGGCTTGGGTCACGTCGATCAGCGGGCTGCCGAGCAGGCGACGGAACTCGGGGCTTTGGTCGATCAGGCGGCCCAGCCCTTGCATCTCATCCACCGTGGCATCGAGCGCACGGGTATCGTCGGCCTGCGCATACAACGCCGCCGCGTAACGGCCGGCAAGGGTGCCGCCGGAGGAGTTCGAGCCAGAAGCCACGCGCCCACTTTCAATAAGATCGCCCGCTCGCATTGCCGGCGATGGCCTCTACCATGGGGTTCCTCGTGCTGCAACGGGCGTGGCGCCGCCTCGTGCTTCAAAGGAACGAAACCGGGTCCACGTCCACGTCCACCCGCGCCGTGCCGGGCACCCGCACCTGGTCCAGCCAATCCCGCAGCAGCGGCTGCACGGCGATGTCGCGCCGGGTCTTGAGCAGCAGCCGGCGGCGGTGCCGCCCGCGCAGGATCGCCAGCGGCGCCGGGGCGGGACCCAGCACCAAGACGCCGTCCGCCCGCGGCGCGGCGTGGCCCAGGTCGCGCGCCACCTCGTCCGCCGCCTGCGCCGTATCGGCGCTGACGATCAGGGCGGCCAGGCGGCCATAGGGCGGCCAATGGCCGGGCTTGCGCCCTTCCGCCTCCGCCGCCATGAACGCCTGCAAGTCGCCGCCGATCAGCGCCTGCATCACCGGGTGGTCGGGGCTGAACGTTTGCAGCAACACGGCGCCCGGCGCTTCCGCCCGCCCGGCCCGCCCGGCGACCTGGTGCAGGAGCTGCACCGTCCGCTCCGCCGCCCGCAGGTCGCCGCCCGCGAGGCCTAGGTCGGCATCCACCACGCCCACCAGCGTCAAATGCGGGAAGTGCCAGCCCTTGGCGACGATCTGCGTGCCGATGATGAGGTCCACCTCCCGCCGCTCGATGGCGTGCGCGGCCTCGGACGCCGCGTGCGGTCCCGGCAGCGTGTCGCTCGCCATCACCAAACGGCGCGCTTCTGGGAAAACGGCTGAAACCTCCTCGGTGATGCGCTCCACGCCGGGGCCGATGGGCACCAGGCTGTTCTCCGCGGCGCAATGCGGGCAGACGAACGGGATCGGCTCGGTGTGCGCGCAGTGATGGCAGGTCAGCACGCGCCGTGCCCGGTGCTCCACCAGCCAGGCCGTGCAGTTCGGGCACTGCATCCGGTGGCCGCACGCCCGGCACAGCGTCAGCGGCGCGTAGCCCCGGCGGTTCAGGAACAGCATCGCCTGCTCCCCACGTGCCAAGGTGTCCTGCACCGCCGCGACCAAGGGCGGCGACAGGAACCGCCCGCGCTCCGGCGGCGCGATGCGGAGGTCGATGGCCGCGACCGTGGGCAGCACGGCGCCGCCGTGCCGGCGTTCCAGCGTCACGCGGCGGTAGCGCCCGGCCTCCACGTTGGCCAACGTTTCCAGGCTGGGCGTCGCCGACACGAGGACCGCCGGCGCTTCCGCCAGCCGCGCACGCACCACGGCCATGTCGCGGGCATGGTACACCACGCCGTCCTCCTGCTTGAACGCGGTCTCGTGCTCCTCATCGACGACCACCAAGCCCAGGTCGGGGAACGGCAGGAACAGCGCCGAGCGCGCGCCGACCACGACCGGCGCCGCGCCGTCCGCCACCGCCCGCCAGGTGAGCCGCCGGGTGCGGGACGCGAGGTCCGAGTGCCACACCGCCGGGGCCACGCCGAACCGCGCCTCGAACCGTTCCAGCCATTGCGACGACAGCGCGATCTCCGGCAGCAGCACCAGTGCCTGGCGGCCTTGCGCCATGCACTCGGCGACGGCTTCCAAGTAAACCTCGGTCTTGCCCGACCCGGTCACGCCGTCCAGCAGGGTGACGTTGAAGCGCCGGCTGGCCACGGCGCCGCGCAGGGTCTCGCCGGCCGCGGCCTGCGCGCCGGACAGGACCGGGCCGGGATGGGACGGGTCGGGCGTGCGGAACGGCGCGCGGGCCGGCAGCGCCACGGGGACCAGCAGCCCGGCCTGCGCCATGCCGCGCACCACCCCGGCGCTGACCCCGGCGCCACGCGCGATGGCGCCCGACGTTTGCGGCGCCCCATCCGAAAGCCACGCCGACACGCGCGCCCGCGCCTCCGTCAGCGGCTTGGCCCCTGGCCCGTCCGCGATGCGCCACCCAGCCGCCGGCGTTTCCGGCTGAAGCGCATTGACCCGCAGCGCCATGGCCAGCACCTCGCCAGGCGAGGCGAGGGTGTAGCCGGCCACCCAGTCGATGAAGCGGCGGAGCGCCGCGGGGATCGGCGCGGTGTCGAGCACCGCCGTCACCGGCTTCAGCTTGGAGTCGGAGACCGACGGCCCGGCGGGCGCGTCCCAAACCACGCCGACCTCCTCCCGCCGGTTGAGCGGCACCAGAACGACGTCGCCG
The DNA here is from genome assembly GCA_964247175.1 of uncultured Acetobacteraceae bacterium. Lineage (GTDB taxonomy): Bacteria > Pseudomonadota > Alphaproteobacteria > Acetobacterales > Acetobacteraceae > CAHJXG01. Next base: position 3,576 of record CAXTUO010000416.1, read on the forward strand.
GGCCGCGGGTCGAGCTCATCGGGCACCGCGTAGTCGAAGGTGCCCTGGAACGGGCGCGGCAGCAGTACGGCAATGCGCTTCCGAGGCGAAGCGGCAGAGAGTAGTATGGGGTGGCCCGGCATGAGGCCGTCATGCCCGATCTTGCGCCGGCTGGCTTGCATGTGCCCAATCACGATGCTTGCCGGTTCCGACCCGGCAGATGAACGGAGAGTGAACATCTTGCGAGATGAGCAATCGCATGTCGGAATGCAACCTGTGCCAGCCAAGGCCGGGGAAGCGGAGGCCGCCACCGTGGCGGCGTTCCTGCGCGCCAACCCCGGCTGGCTCGCGGCCAATCCCGAGCTTTACGCCGCGCTGCACCCGCCGGTCCGCGTGCATGGGGAGCGGATGGCCGACCACATGGCGGCCATGCTGGACCGCGCCCGGGCCGGCGCCGCGGCGCTGGCGAGCGCCACGCATGAGCGCCGGGCCGCGGACGGCTTCGCCGAGCGGGTGCAGGATGCCGTCTTGGCGGTGATGGGTGCGAAGGACCTGGCCTGGTGCCTGCAGAACGACCTGCCGGGCCTGCTGTGGCTCGATGGCGTCCGGCTGTGCGCCGAGATGGGCCAGCGCCACGGGCCGGCCGCCATTTCGGGCGCGACGCGGGTGCCGCCCGGCACGGTGGCGGCGACGCTCGGACGCCGCCGCGCCGTGGT